>PYEQ01000229.1 GCA_003017785.1 filamentous cyanobacterium CCP5
CTTCCTTCACCATCTGTTACACAATGAAGAGTAGATCAGCCGGTGGTGGTATATCCGATCACGGACTCGTGACGGGGCTGTTCTGGCAGGCTTAAGACGGGTCTGCTTCACTACTGAGCAGATCAAAGCACTGTCTGGAGGTCATTCATGGGCGAGTCCCTACAGGATCGAAGCGTCAAGACTGCAAGTCAATCAACCAACGGCAAGGTGGCCCACAATGGACACCAGCCATCGGCGATCGCCACCGGAGAACCGGCAATCGCCCCTACCGATTTTGACGCTTTTGCCCAGCGGCATATCGGCCCCAACGAAGCCGACATTGACCACATGCTGAAGCGCCTGGGCTACAGCGACCTCGATCAGCTGATCCAGACCGCCATTCCTGCGGATATTACCCTCAAATCCACAACCGGTCTTGACCTAAACGCGGCCCTCAGCGAACGGGCTGCGCTGGAACAGCTGAAGCAGATGGCCAGCCAGAATCAGGTGTGGCGTTCCTATATCGGTCTTGGCTACTACGACACTGTGACGCCGCCGGTAATCCAGCGCAACGTTTTGGAGAATCCGGGCTGGTACACCCAGTACACCCCCTACCAGCCAGAAATTGCCCAAGGGCGGCTAGAGGCGCTGCTGAACTTCCAGACGATGGTGATCGACCTCACCGGCATGGAAATCGCCAACGCCTCCCTGCTGGATGAGGCCACCGCCGCCGCCGAGGCAATGGCCCTCTGCTACAGCAGCCGGCGCAACAAAAAAGCCAACGCCTTCTGGGTAGCGGTGGACTGCCATCCCCAGACCATCGATGTGGTGCGGACTCGGGCCGAACCCTTGGGAATTGAGGTGGTGATAGGCGATCGCCCATCTTTCAACCCAGAAGTGCCCATCTTCGGGGCACTGATTCAGTACCCCGCCAGAGACGGCAGCCTTTACGACTACCGCGAGTTTGTAGACCAGGCCCATGCCGCCGGTGCCCTAGTCACCGTCGCCGCCGATTTGCTCAGCCTCACCCTGCTCAAGCCCCCCGGTGAATTCGACGCCGACGTGGTGGTGGGCAGCACCCAGCGCTTCGGGGTGCCCCTGGGCTATGGTGGCCCCCACGCCGCCTACTTTGCCACCCGCCAGTCCTACGCCCGCAAGCTGCCCGGACGCCTGGTGGGACTCTCCAAGGACAGCCGCGACCAGCCTGCCCTGCGACTGGCCCTGCAAACCCGCGAACAGCACATCCGCCGGGACTCGGCCACCAGCAACATCTGTACCGCCCAGGTACTGCTGGCGATCATTGCTAGCATGTACGCGGTCTACCACGGGCCAGAGGGCCTACGGCAGATCGCCCGCCGCATTCACAGCCTGACGAATGCTCTGGCCCAAGGGCTAAAGCAGGCCGGTTTTGAGTTGACCTCTGAGGTGTTTTTTGACACCCTGACGGTGGACTGTGGCGATCGCGCCCCCGCTATCCTTGCCCGCGCCGCCGAACGGCGGATCAACCTGCGTCAGGAGGGGAACTGCCTGGGAATTTCCCTAGGAGAAACTGCCGACCTCGAAGACGTGGCCGACCTACTGGCAGTATTCACTGGTGCCCCTGTGGCCACCGCTGAACTTGGCCCAGAAACCGCGATTCCTGCCGCCCTTCAGCGTCGGAGCGACTATCTCCAGCACCCCACCTTCTCCGCCTACCGCTCTGAAACAGAGATGCTGCGCTATCTGCATCGACTCCAGGGCAAGGATTTGTCCCTGACGGCGGCGATGATCCCCCTTGGTTCTTGCACCATGAAGCTGAACGCCACGGCGGAGATGATGCCCATTTCCTGGCCAGAGTTCGCTCAGCTTCACCCCTTCGTGCCTTTAGAGCAGGCCCAAGGCTACCAGCAGCTATTTGCCGATCTAGAGTCCTGGCTGGCGGAAATCACCGGCTTTGACGGCATTTCCCTTCAGCCCAACGCCGGTGCCCAGGGAGAATACGCCGGTCTGCTGGTGATTCGCCAGTACCATCTCCAGCGGGGCGACACCCACCGCATCGTCTGCCTGATTCCTGAATCTGCCCACGGCACCAACCCCGCCAGTGCCGTCATGGCTGGAATGAAGGTGGTGCCCGTAGCCTGCGACGAAGACGGCAACATCGACATTACTGACCTCCAGGCCAAGACTGACAAGCACGGGGACAACCTGGCCGCCCTGATGGTCACCTATCCCTCCACCCACGGGGTTTTTGAAGCTACCATTCGCCAGGTGTGCGACATCATCCACGCTGCGGGCGGCCAGGTGTACATGGACGGAGCCAATATGAATGCTCAGGTGGGGCTGTGTCGCCCCGCTGACTTTGGAGCCGATGTCTGCCACCTGAATTTGCACAAAACCTTCTGCATTCCCCACGGCGGCGGCGGGCCAGGAGTCGGGCCAATCGGCGTCAAAGCCCACTTGGCTCCCTTTCTACCCGGTCACTGCCTGGTGAAAACGGGCAGTGACCGGGCGGTAGGAGCGATGGCCCTTCAGGGCCGGTCTCTGACCATCGCCGCTGCCCCCTGGGGCAGCGCCAGCATTCTGCCGATTTCCTGGATGTACATTGCCATGATGGGGCGGCGGGGGCTGACTCGAGCCACCCAGGTGGCGATTCTCAACGCCAACTACATCGCCCGCCGTCTGGAAGAGGTCTACCCGATTCTCTACCGGGGCAAGGCGGGACTGGTGGCCCACGAGTGCATCATCGACCTGCGGCCTTTCCGCAAGTCGGCCGGCATCGGCGTTGAGGACGTGGCTAAGCGACTGATCGACTATGGCTTCCATCCCCCTACCATGTCCTGGCCGGTGGCGGGGACGATCATGATTGAACCCACCGAAAGCGAAAGCCTGGCCGAGCTAGATCGTTTCTGCGAGGCCATGCTGGCCATTCGCGAAGAAATTCGGGCGGTGGAAACGGGTGAAGCCGACCCGGAAAACAACCCGCTCAAGCACGCCCCTCACACCACTGCCGATCTGGTGTCCGCAGATTGGGATCGGCCCTATTCGCGGGAGCAGGCCGTGTTCCCCAGCGAGGCAGTCCGATCTCGCAAGTTCTGGCCCACGGTGAACCGGATCGATCAGGCTTATGGCGATCGCAACCTAGTTTGCGCCTGCCCGCCCATGGACGCCTATGGCGACTAGCGGGGCCTCAGCACCTGGTAGGTGATGAATCCGAGGAATGCAATATAGCCGAAGGTTGTTAGCCAACTGAGATAGCTGTCGGCGTCGCCCATGTGCAAAATACTAAGTAAACGGTCCGGATGATTTTCCTGAGAATAGCAGGCTGGTTCTGAAATGGGTTAGGAGAACATAGCCTGCAGGCGTTTGAGAAGCTGAGGCGTTTGCTTGCATCTCTCCTTATGACAGGCTGCCATCGTCAGGTATTGCAGTAGACCCCAGGCTAGAAAAATGGACGGATATAGAGCCGATTTAGGCGCAATCATGGCAATTTTTCAAACCATGCCTGACTATCAGCAAAGCCTAGTGATTAGTGAACTTCAACGTTCCCTAGCTAAAAAGCTAGAACTTGACTCAGAGCCTAAATTAACACCGGTTGAGCCAGCCCCAGGTCCAGTTCCGAAGCCCAAACCTAAGCCA
The DNA here is from genome assembly GCA_003017785.1 of filamentous cyanobacterium CCP5. Classification (GTDB taxonomy): domain Bacteria; phylum Cyanobacteriota; class Cyanobacteriia; order Phormidesmidales; family Phormidesmidaceae; genus CCP5. Next base: position 3,595 of record PYEQ01000229.1, read on the forward strand.
AAGCCAAATATTCGCTCCAGCAACCCAGAAACCTAAAAAAGATTGCTGTGGCTTGCTCCTTAAGCCCTTAACCGCTGTATCCAGCCCAGGATTTCGGGCGGTAAAGGCGATCGCTGCCGCTGAGCATCTATACATACATGACGAGTCAGGGCAGACCCAACCGTTCGGGCGTCATGGGTGAGATGGTACTGCACTTCAAAATGGCTTTCTTGCTGTTGGTGAGGAGCAAGGTCAATGAGAACCTCTTGCCCACAGCGAAGAGGACGACGAAAATCAATGCTGGCATGAACAATTGGATAGGCTAGCCCCTGGCCATCGAAAAACCGCTGCAGGTCAATGCCAACAAATGCCAAAGACGCCTCATAGGCTTCATGACAAAGCACCAGGACATTGGCGAAATACACCACCCCTGCCCCATCGGTTTCGTGAAATCGAATGGTGCGAGAATAGCTAAACTCGCTCACATTAACCCTTTCGATGCCAAACTTTGGAACTGCCGACTAGCTGGCATTAGGCTGAGCCGGACGATAGGGATAGTCCGTAGGAATCACTTCTTGATTCTCGGAATCACCAGCCTGAGCCATGGCCTGAAGTGGATTGTTAAGAACCCCGATTAAACTAGCCAGGCCATCTTGCAGGATTTCACGGGCATCAGCTGCAACCCATCCCTGGGCGGTGAGTTGACGAACTTCGAAATGGAGGTGGGGGCCGGTGGAGTTGCCGGTGCTGCCGACCAGGCCGATCACTTCACCCTGCTCAATCCACTCCCCAGGGCGCACGGCAATGCGAGATAGGTGAGCGTAGCGAGATTCGAGGTCACCGTCACCGTGACGCAAAATTACTGTCAGACCGTAGCCGCCGAGATTGTCCGCGATCGCAACCCGCCCTGCTCTAGTGGCCAGTACTGGCGTTCCCATGGGAGCAGACAAGTCTGTCCCCGAGTGAAAGCGATGGTCTCCATAAATTGGATGCACCCGCCAACCAAACAAAGACGTGATCGGAGCAGGAATGGATAGAGGAAACACATATTCTTCGCTCCCCCGACGCAAAATATTCAAAGGCCGTAGCTTCTCGTTTAAGAATTCACGGCTGACGACCGTGACATTGCCAACACTGAGCCCTTGACGGCTGACATTGACGGGTCCGACTTGGATACCACGATTCTCCTCAGGGCTATTGGCTACCTGAGGCGCTCCGCAGCTTTGATTCATTTGAGTGCCGGCTACAGTGACCTCACAGCCGCTTGTACGCTCTGAAAACACCAAAGAGGGCAAATCCGGGTTCTCAGTGGCCCCTAGGCTGTAGTCAGTCGGATCAATAAATACGCTGTCATAGTTAGGCACAGCGGTCCCAGAACCGGCAGCCGTGCTAGGTGTAGATGGCTCTATTGATAGGCCATTGCCGGGGTTAGCGGCACCTTCCGTAGCTGCCCCCTCTAAAAAAGGAACTGGAGCGGCGGCTTGAGCCACGATTGGGGGAGGAGTGGGAACCGAAGCTTGCATGGATAAATGACGAGAACTAGGGGATGGGTCAGTGGTTGCGCCAATCTGGGAACCCGAAAATTCTGGCAGAGTCCCAGAAGCTTCTGGCCTTGTTGTTGCCGTAGGCGTAACCGGTCTACTGGTGGCCGATTGAGGCATCAACAAGTATTTTGCTGATGTATGAACGATCGCGTCTGATTGAGGAGAGGAATCTTGCGCCCTTGCCGAATCACCTATTAGCGCTAGACTACCGCTGGCTACTAGAACCTGAATTCCAAAAGCTAAGGCGGAATAGCCGGTGGTGCGCCAAATATTCCAAGCCATTAGAGCTTGCCTGTTCTCAATCATCTTCAACCCCTGGTATTGTATCCCAAACTAATTTCACCCGGTTCAAGCTCCACCATGCTGAAGCCAGTCCCCTGACCGTGATGACAAGACTGGATTTGAATCTTGCCTTCAGACGTAATGCCAGTTACTTGACTGAGCTGGCCATTGATACTCACCAGCTGTCCAAAATTCACTAGGCGAGAACAGTAGGCTTCAAGCAGAGCCTCTGTCCCTCGGCTTTGCCAGTAAACGTATCCCTGGATTAAGCCATAGAGGACAATCGCGGCCAGATTTTCCACCGTATCCAAAGGGTAGGGCAGGTCTTCCGGACAAAGCTGTTGAAGACTGACGCCACCTCTGGGCACTGAATTTATCCAGTTGAGGCCAACACCAATGACAACAGCCCGGATCTTCCCCCCCTCGATCCGAGTCTCGGTCAAAATGCCTCCCAGTTTTTGTCGTCCAATTACCAGATCGTTGGGCCACTTTAGCTGCACCGGTATAGTGAGGTTATTTAAGCTGGTGGCGATTCCCCAAGCGCTTGCTAGGGTGAACTGAGCACTGCAGTCTAGGGGTAAATCGGGCTCTAACCCTAAGGAAAGGTAGAGCCCCCCGACCGGGGATTGCCATTGATGCCCCCGCTGACCACGCCCCGCCTGCTGACAGGCTGACAGGACAACCGTGCCTGAAGTTCCACCTTGTTTTAGACGGAGCCAGAGCTCGGTGTTGGTAGAGGAGACTTGGTCATAGACATGGCAGCAAAACTGAGGTCGGATACCCCAGTAAGGAGCTTGAACGCCTAAGACTTTAGGGTGAATCTTGAGCGCTTGGGTAAGCTTTTGAGCGTCCATGGTGGGCGGTTTCCATCTGTCGCATACGCTAGCACGGGACTATCGGCATTTCCCTGGGGCTTGCCAGGGTCACTGCAAGATCTTGATGCAGAGCCAAGCGATCTTTACATTCAGTAAACTGAATGGAGACTTTCGCGACAGGCTGCTCAGCCTGCTCCTGACTCATTTTTGAAAGGCAACCATGCACAGTTGGCAATGGCAGCACTGGTACGATCGCCCTTATCTGACCTGTAGCCTCTTGGAGGACTGGTGCCATGGATTTTTTTCTCGTCATTTTTGGCCACAGCCCCCTCAGGCCCTCACTGAAGTCCTGATGCCTGATGCCTTGCCCTTTAGGATTCGTCAAGTTCACGGTAACGGGGTGCTGACCACCTCGGAGGTGACTCAGCATCAGCCCAGCGAGGCTAATCCTCATCCTGACGCTGATGGTGTAGTTGCAGAAGCAGCCCACCAAGCGGTTTGGGTATGCTCAGCGGACTGTAACCCGGTCTTGATTGGCGATCAGCGGACTCGTCGAGTGGCGGCGGTGCATGCCGGTTGGCGAGGGACGGCCCTGAAGGTTGTGCCTGCGGCGATCGCAGCCCTTCAGGACCAGGGAAGCCAGCTGATGGATTTACGGGTTGCCATCGGCCCAGCCATCGCTGGCTCTATCTATCAGGTCTCTATACAGGTGGCGGCACAGGTCGGAGCAACTATTACGGATCGCGACTTTGATCAGGAGGTGGACTTAGTGGAGTATTTACAAGTCCAGGACAATCCAGCGATATTTGCAGATCCGTTGCCAGACCGAGCCCGCCTTGACGTGCGGCGCGTCAATGCACTGCAGCTACAGCAGCTGGGTTTGCTAGCGGAACAGATTGCGATCGCCCCCCACTGCACCTACCAGGAGCCGGAACAGTTTTTCTCCTACCGCCGCACCAAAGAAAAAAAAGTCCAGTGGTCTGGCATTGTTAGTCGTTGATTATTATTTTTCTTTGCCCAGAAGCCATAAGGATTCGGCCAAATTCCAAAAAATCGAACACCATGCAGATAGACCCCTAGCTAGATAGGCCCGGAGGATCACGG
>PYEQ01000230.1 GCA_003017785.1 filamentous cyanobacterium CCP5
TACCCGCCCTGCTTCGACGATGCCCAATAGGGTTTTGCATTCGCCCAGACCTCAGTATCGCGAAAATATCGGGCCACCGGGCTAGATCGGTAGACCCGCCGGCTAGCTGATCGGTCACATCTCAGCTGGTCAAATCTCAGCTAGCCTGGGTGAGCTGTCTCCACCAGCCTAGCAGCTGCCGCTGGAGCGGCTGGTCTGAGCCAGAGTTCTCTGCCTGCAGGGCATCGAGGGCTTGCTGGTAGTAGGCGATCGCGGCGTTCCAATCTCCCCGCAGGTGATAGGTGCGGCCAAGCTGGGCGTAGACATGCTTCGAAAGCTGATTAAACACCAGTGCTTCATCTAAAAGGTCCAGGGCCTCGTCGTAGCGCTCTAACTCTCGCAGGGTCACCGCCAAATTTATCCGGGCCTTGATGTTAAACGGATTGAGATCGATGGCTTGAGCATAGTCGGCGATCGCGGCTTCGATATGTCCTAACGCGGCATAACAGTTGGCCCGATTATTAAAGGTCTGATCGAGATGTTGGCTGAGTCCAATCGCCTGATTAAAATCGGCCAGGGCTTCCAAAAACTGGCCAGCCTGAAAATAGACCAGACCCCGATTGCAGTAGTACCTCGCCTCTCGAGGACACCGGGCCACCAGCTGATTGAGAATGGTCAGGGCCTGCTCAAACTGTCGGTGCGCTACCGCCGAAGCGGCCATGCGGTTGAGGACTTCTGTAGAGAACCGATCGGCAAACCTACCCGTCAAATCCTCCGGGTTAGCGCGTTTTTTAGCGCTCAGCGGGGCGGGTTTAACCGTACTGACAGAGTTGATCCGGTAGATGTTCATGGCCGTGGCTCCAAGGGAGAAGGAATCGCATGTGCTCTGACTATAGACTCAGCCGAAACAGGGACTAGGTGGGTCTGTGTCTGTTTCTCAGATGTCCACCCAGACAAGGACAACACACCCGGATCCTCCCACGGCTAAAGGATGGGCTAAACCGGGAAAAAACGGAGGAAAAAGTGTTAATGCCGATGACACCAGCGGCAGCCGCAAAAAACCTCTGTGAAATTACTGAGAGGTGGGCGATCGCCCGATGAGGAATTGTAAAGTCGCCAGGAAATCCTCACCGGGTTCAGGACGGTTTGTGTTTTGTGACAAATCCCCGCCGAATCCCGGACAGTTAGAGGGATGGGTCTAAGATGATTTTGATCCTGGCAAAAAATAGTTATGACGACACCCTCCTCCGTAATCAATGCCCCTGACCTCGACGCCGATAGCTATGTGATCATCGGGTTAGCCACCTGCTATCTGCGGGATGAGGATGAAATCAAAGAAACCACCGTAGTCGAGCCCGTGCCTTCGGCCTATTTAGAGGCGGTCTTAAAGGGGGTGCCCACCTCCTACCGCAGCCTTCACGCCACCACGATCGGGGCTCTGTTAACCGGAGAAGGAGACGACGAGTCGGTGACCCTGCCCCCATCGTCCCCGCCAGAAGCCTGTCTGTGCAGCAGCTTTACTGAACGGCTGATGGCAGCGGCGCGCACCTACCGAGCCCGTCCCGAAGCCCAGGTCCACGTTGCACCGGGCACCAGTCGCACCGACATTAACTACTCCACTGAGAAAAAACGGATTTTGAACATGGAAACCGTGGTCAGCCCCGAAGACAATGTCAAGCAGCATGAATACACCCACAAGGTGCTCTAGGTTCTAAGGCCACAAGCTGGTAAAGCAAAAAAAGGGCGAAGGACCTAGATCCCTCGCCCTTTTTTTGTGAATTTGGTTGCTTAGTCTGGGGCCGTAGGCAGCCGGAGAATTTATCTAAAGCCTACAGCCGCCTGCCAAACAAAGGCTAGAAGCAGAAAGAAAACTGGGATTACAGGCAGAACGTCCACCAGCGGATCAAATAGCGAGTAGGCTTCTGGCAGCTTAGCTAGTAGTACGACGTCCATTGCAGTTTCCACCTTATTAACACAGCAGTTACAAATTTACATCATCCTATCATGTTCCAGAACCCTCAGCCTGGGGGGTTTGCAGCCAATGGCCAAAATCTTCTGCAAACCGGTTGTGGATAATTGCCCGGCGGATTTTCTGGGTAAAGCCCACGAGCTCTGTGATGTTGTGAATGGAGAGCAGGGTAAAGGCCAGGAGTTCCTTGGCGTGGATCAGATGACACAGGTAGGCCCGGGAGAAATTTTGGCAGGTGTAGCAGCCACAGGTCGAATCGAGGGGAGCATAGTCGCGGCGAAATCGGGCATTTTTGAGGTTCCAGCGATCGCCCCCCACCAGGGCACTACCGTGGCGAGCCAGGCGAGTGGGGATAACGCAGTCAAATAGATCAATGCCAGCGGCGATCGCCTGGGCCATTTCCCGGTAGGTGCCCACCCCCATCAGGTAGCGGGGCTTGGTTTCTGGCAGCAGCGGCGTGGTTGCCCGCACTATTTGTTCGATCAGCTCTGGGGGTTCGCCGACGCTGACCCCGCCGATGGCATAGCCGGGCAGGTCCAGATCCACCAGTTCCTTGGCGGCCCGCTGGCGCAGATCGAGAAAAACGCCCCCCTGAACAATCCCAAATAGGGCCTGATCCGAGCGTTGGTGGGTGGCTGTGCAGCGCTTCAACCAGCGAAAGGTGCGATCGGTGGCGGCCGCTACCGCCTCCCGGCTAGCCGGATAGGGCGGACATTCATCAAAGGCCATGATCACATCGGCCCCCAGACGATTCTGGATTTCGATGGAGATTTCTGGAGAAATGTCGATGAGCCGACCGTCCCGGGGCGATCGAAACGACACTCCGGCTTCGGTGATGGTGCGAATCTGGCTGAGGCTGAAGACCTGAAAACCGCCTGAATCCGTCAGCATAGGCCCGTCCCAGGCCATAAACCGATGCAGCCCCCCGGCTTCTGCCACGATATCGTCTCCGGGCTGGAGGTGGAGGTGGTAGGTATTAGCCAGCACCATCTCCGCTCCGGTGGTTTTTAGCTGGGCGGGGGTGACGGTTTTAACGTTGGCCAGGGTGCCTACCGGCATAAATCGGGGCGTGTGCACTGGTCCATGGGGCGTCTGGAAAATTCCGGCCCTAGCCCCGGTCTGACCGCAGCGGGTTTGGCATTCAAAGGAAAATGTCGATGAACTCATAAACTCGTCGATAGAAAAGGCTGCGCCATTGGACACAGCCTTAGCAAAATACAATTAAACGACCGCTCAAACTTCAGTCGCAAGCCCAGGGTTGATTGGATTTATGACCTTTTGGGCCTGGAGGCTGGACAAGGTTGCCGTCAGTCGACACCTAGTCGGTCGACGCTTACTCAGGAAAATTATTTTCGTCGTCGATGCAGGCATCCCAGCTAGCGGAGAGGGCTTCTGCTACCATCGCCTCGAAGGCAGCGGTGTTGAGATGGCGATGGTGCTGGTCTTTGAGGGGGTCAGACAGGGGCACAAGCCGCAGACAGCGCTTTTCCTGGATCAGATCGAAGTGGGTACGCTCATCTTCAAGACGACCCATCTCCAGGCAATCAAAGCTATGGACGTTGAGGTAAAGGGTTTGGTTAGTCACCAGGGTAGACTGTTTCGGATCGGCGAAGACTTCCATGACGTAGCCTTCTCCTTCGCCAATCGGAGTACCATCCTGGGAATGGTGGTAGCGAACCCGACCAAGGTCTTGCAGCAGCCTGAGCATATCGGCTTTGTTGATGACGACTCCTGTATCTACCAGACAAGGGGCTGGTAGGCTGAGATTACCAACGCGCTCATGGTTCATGGGTCTAGCCAGGTAACGTCGACCCCATATGGGCGGCGATCGCCTGTGTCCTAAGGGCCATATTCCCACGATACTCGATATTGATTGATTGATCGAACTGACTTAAGAGGGGCGGAGCCAGCTAACGGATCTAGATATTCCCCAATTCTTCCGGCCGAACCACGGGGACTCCTAGCCCTAGCGCTTGACCACCGATATAGCTCCAGCAGAAACGCTAGACAGCAGGCAGGCAGTCCCTAAATCCTGACCATCGATCTGATCTGTGGCTGATCGCTCGACAATCAGCCAAACAGCCGATGCGGAGTTCTTTCCCCGGCAACCGATGATTGGTTTTTTCAGGTTTGCTACTGTTAACTTCTGTCTTTTGCGGACAACCCCTATGGTTTCTCCAGCATCGATCACATTTGGCCAATCGGCGGTGCTCTCCACTGACCTACTTAGCTACTACCGTCAGGTAAGCCAGTCGACCCTGACGGTGGTGGATCTAGAAACCACCGGATCCACGGCTGATAAGGCCCGAGTTATTGAAGTTTCGGTGCTGCAAGCCAGCCTGGATGACGGCATCCACCATCAGGACACTCACCTGATTAATCCAGGGGTAAAAGTTCCCGCCATGATTACCCGGGTTACGGGCATTACCCCAGCGATGGTTGGTCAGGGAAAGCTGCCAGAAGATGTCTGGCCTGATTTGCTACCCAGGCTCGAACAAGGAGTTTTAACGGCCCACAATATTGAGTTCGACTATCGCTTTATCCAGTCGGAATACCGCCACATGGACTTTAAATTCACTCGCCCGCCCCAGATGCAGTTTTGTACAGTGCTGCTCTCGCGGCTACTGCTAGCGGACTTGCCTTCCCGTAGCCTGCCAGATCTGGTCAAGCACTTTAAGTTTGATGTAGGACCGTCCCACCGGGCTGAGGCAGATACCACAGCCTGCTGGCTGCTGGCCGAGTATTTGCTGCAGCAAATTCGCGCAGAATCCGACGAGGTGTTGCTAGGGCGATTTGCCCAGCAGTGGGTGCGCCTGCGGGATGCGGCTAAGCTGCTGAAATGTTCTAAATATAAAGCGCAGAAAATTCTAGATGGACAGGGGGCCGAATGTAGAACCTCCCGACGCAACACCCGATTTCTCTATCGCCGCCGGGATGTTGAGCGGGTTTATTACGAACTGCAGGGCCAGCAGCTCTCCCTCAACGGCATGGCCTGACTTAACAGTTTCATCATAGGTTGAGCCGAAATACCTACGGGTATTCACGGATTCCCTCGGGACATCCACGGAGGAATCCCGTAGAAAGACGGGTTCTATGGACGATGTATCCCCTGGATAATCAGTCTAGATTCGTCTATGAGCCCAAAAGATGAAAGCCCACGCCTCTAGAGTTGATGCCCTATTTTTGGCCTATGACGCCGACCCTTCTAGGGATCTGCGCAATCAGCTGATCCGGCTGCATATTGGTCTGGTTCGAAAGGTGATATACCAGACCTGTCAGCAACTGCCCGGAGCCAATGACGGCCTGGAAGCGATCGCAATTCAAGGACTATTCAAAGCCATTGATGCCTACAGCGTCAGCCAGCGACAGTCCTTTTGCCACTTTGCAATTCCGTACATTCGCCGTGAGCTGAAGACTCAGGCTTGCTCCAGCCAGGGTTTGACGGCTGCCAATCCGGTTGCCGCTCGGGCCAGCTAGCCTCAGTCTTGTAATGACAACGGTCAGTTGACTTTAACGGTTGCGACTAAAAATCCCTAGGCGAAGTCGGTCAGATTCCAGTATTCTTCTTCCTCAATCAGGCCCGTCGCGAGCCACTCGTTGGCAACTTTAATGGTGGCAAGGACTGCCACTTCGCGATCAACAAACTCACAGGCAGCGGCAAAAGCGGCTTCCTGGGTGGGATAGTAAAGCCCATCGTCGCAGGGGGCCTGGCAGCCCGGAGGGCAACATTCGAAATAAAAGACGCCTTTCTCAGCGGACACTTGAATCTGCCAGCCTTGGCGAACGGTTGGGGAGAGTTGAGTCTTTAGCATAGGTCGTCTACAGGGGATATTTGTACACAAAAGCGAGGGATTTCAGCAGCATCGCTGATCTGTTTCCTTGCTCTATTTAGAGAATGCCCAGTTTATCTCCGTACTAACACTGAGGCGATCTCACTAGCAATCGAGCCAGTACTTTGGCCGATGGCGCGTCGGATAGATCCCCAGTTCTGGACGTTTCAGCGGTTGCCGATGTCTGAACCTAGCCGACCAACACAATATTCTCACGCCTTCAGGGGACGGTTTGAAACGCCTGGCCCAGGCGCTGGAGCAAAACCCTCAGCAGCTCCAGTTCTGAAGCGTCGAGCTGCTCGAAATGCTGCTTCATGTCGGCGATGTGGGCCGGAAACACCTGATCAAACAGGGATTCTCCTGTAGGGGTTAGCTTAACGACGACGCTGCGGCGATTTTCCGGGGGCACTTCCCGTGAAATCAGGCCTTTTTTTTCGAGGCGATCGACGACGCCGGTGAGGGTGCCTTTGGTGATCAGGGTTTTGTCGCCAATATCTCCCATGGTCATGCCGGGGGTGTTGCCCAGGGTGGCGACCACATCGAACTGGGCCGGAGTTAAATCGAACTGACGTACAAAGGCCTCTGAATAGGCGGAAAAGGACTGGTAGGTGTGCACCAGTTCTCGCATGGTGGCGAGGAAGGGTTCCTGGGCCGCCTGCTGGGGCGAATCGGAGGTGGACATAGTCCCAAATGTTTGAGTCAGAACTATTCTAAGACAGCCTGTCTAGGATCCAAAGCCTCGCCCGCCCGCAGCCTGGGGTTTCCACACCGAAACTTCGCCGGAGATGCTGCCGGTGGCCAGATAGAACCCGGAGGGATGCCAGGCCAAGGTGGATAGTCCCGATTTGGCCTGAAGAGTTTGTCTGGGACGTCCCTGATGCCAGAGGCAGAGCTTGCCGTCTGCTCCGGCGGAGGCCAGGAGGCAGTGGTCGGGCTGGAAGGCGATCGCATTTACCCGGTCCTGATGGTGCTGCAACACCTGGGATTTCCAGCCTTTGTCGGGGTCGCTGAGCCTCCACAGGGTGATGCCCTCGACGCAGGCAGCGGCGAGTAATGGGGTTTTGCTGGCAGTGCCGTCGGCCCAGGCCACCTGTCGCACCTTGCCAGGAAACCCCTGCATCAGCCAGGGAGGCGGGCTGTCCCATTCGACCACGGTGAGGGTGCGATCTAGGTTGCCAGAGGCCAGGTAGCGGCCATGGCTAGACCAGCCAGCATATAAACTGGCTCCGGGCACGGCGATCAGCCTCGGCTCGGCGCTCCAGTCAGCGGTATCCCAGACCTTAACGCCGCCGTGGCCGCTGACTGCTAGCAGGTGGCCATCGGGATGCCAGGCCAGGTGCAGTACGGAGGAGCTGGCAAACTCCAGGTTTGCCACTAGCCGGTTGTGCTCAACGTCCCAGATCTGCACCTGGGAGCCAACGCCGTAGGCCAGCAGGTTTTGCTGAGGATGCCAGGTCAGCTGATCGATCCAGGCATCAGGGTGGGGCAGGG
>PYEQ01000231.1 GCA_003017785.1 filamentous cyanobacterium CCP5
GCCCGCCCCCGCCGATCGCACCTCCGGCCGGGGGGCATCCAGCATACCCGCCAGGCCCAGCCAGATCAGGTCGGTTTCCTCCGCCTCCAGGTCGGCATCGGCCTCTAGGCCAGGGAGGGGCTTCATGGCGAATCCCAGCACCCGCAGTCCGCCTGCTGCCATCTGATCGTTGTGGGCAATTACCTGCTGCCGTAGCTCTGGGCTGAGGGGTTCGACGCCTTGCCCGGTTTGTACAAACTGACACCGCTCCAGAATCAGCTCCGGCGACCCCTTGGTGAACATCACCGGGGATTCGTGGGTGAGGGGGCAGGTTTCCCCCTGGCAGGGCTGCATTACTACACTCATCCGCTTGCGTTCGGAGCTAAAGGGAATTTCGCCGATCCGCTGGCAGTTGTAGCGCAGCCGGGTGGAGTTGAAGCCGCCCTTCCCCGCCAGGGCCAGCAGCGCCCCCTCCGTGGGATCCCCTAAGATCACCCAGCCGTCATCGGTGTGGTTGAGGGTGGCATCGTTGCAGAGGGCGCTGGCGATCAGCAGAGACTCCAGGGCCGGAGCGGTTTCCAGGTCGGCCTGGTTGGAATCCGCTTCAGAGGACTCCGGTCGGGCATCCAGAATGTAGCCAGTGGGAGCATAGCCTTCGCCGGTGACCTTGTAGCGGCGATCGCCGGTTTGCACCTGCTGCACTACCATTTTGTTTTGGGTGAGGGTGCCGGTTTTATCAGAACAGATGGTGGTCACAGAGCCGAGGGTTTCCACGGCGGGCAGCTTGCGAATCAGGGCGCGACGACGCACCATCCGCTGGGTGCCGAGGGCCAGGGTCACGGTAATCACGGCGGGCAGTCCTTCGGGGACGACGGCCACCGCCATACTCAGGGACACTTCCAGCAGCTCATCGAACAGGCTGAGGTCGCCAGTACGCAGCAGGCCCGTCACCACCACCAGGGCCACCAGCACCAGGGAGTCGGACACCAGCACGTTCCCCAACTGGCCCATGCGCTGCTGGAGGGGGGTGGGTTCGTTTTCCACGGACTGAATCATCGTGGCGATCCGACCCAGTTCCGTCTGCATCCCGGTCTGGGTGACCAGCACCGTACCCCGCCCCTGAATCACCTCCGTGCCCTGAAATACCAGGTTGAGGCGATCGCCCAAGGCCGCATCTGCGCTCAGGGTTAGCTCTGGCTGCTTAGTCACTGCTTCGGCTTCCCCGGTCAGAGCTGCTTCCCGCACCTGGAGATTCGAGGCATTCACCAGGCGACCATCGGCGGGCACCTGGCCCCCGGCTTCCAGCAGGGCAATGTCCCCCGGCACCAGTTCCTTCGCATCCACCTCCTGTTCACGACCGCTGCGGATCACCCGCACCCTGGAGGAGGTCATGGTTTTCAGGGCCGCCAGGGCTTTCTCCGCCTTGGTTTCCTGCAAATAGCCCAGCAACCCGTTGAGTATGACGATCGCAAAAATGGCGATCGCATCTTTGGGAAAGCCCCCCTGCTGCAAATCCAGCACCAGGGACACCAGGGCTACGGCGATCAACATCAGCAGCATGATGTTTTTGAACTGGTCCCAGAGGATTTCCCAGGGGCTGCGGGTGGCCCCCTCCTGGAGTTCGTTCAAACCGTAGAGTCGCTGGCGATCGCCGACCTGCTCATCGCCTAAGCCATCAAAACCGGTTTCTAGCAGCCCCGCCGCCTGTTCGGCCTTGAGGGTATGCCACTGATTAGAAGGGGAATTCGAAAACGCGCTCACCTGAGTGCCAGAAACAGAGCTGTGGGCCACGGATGGATTACCTCGATTGTTCCTAAAGGGGAGGTGATACTATTTGAAAGTACCTAAGAGGTAGTTATAGCACTAAAAAATAGTGCTGCACCGACTTAACCATGTCGAATTCTTTCGTGCCTGAGCCCCTCATCTGCCGAGAAACCGAGCTAGAGCGGGTCGGCAATCTGCTCCGGCAGGATAGCGATTTTGTAGTGACCGGAGTCTCTGGGTCAGGGCGGCGCACCCTGATTCGCACAGCGGCCCGCCAGCAGGCATCCCGCTGTTTAGAAATTGACTTTCTCCGCTGCCGCAGTGCGGGGCAGTTTCTACGGTTTTTGGCGGACGAGCTGACCAATGCCTTTTCGGCCCCGGAAGAACTGGCCAGCCTCCAGCAGTGGAGTGTCAACCAGCCCCTCATCCTGGATCTGTCCCTGGCTCCGCAGCCCCGACTGGTGTGGCCTACTGGCAGCAAAGAGTGGCCCTTGTTTGAAGGACTGCTAGCCCTGCCCCAGCAGCTAGCCGAAGCCCTGAACTGCCAGGTGGTGATCATGTTTCACAACTTTCCCCACCTGCGATCGTGGGACCGCCAGGGCAAGTGGGAAACCTACCTGCGCCAGGAAATCGAGCGTCAGAGCCGGGTCAGCTATGCCCTGGTGGCCACCGTGGCCGAACCCTGGATGATTGCCAGCCAGCTACCGGTGATTCACCTCGACCCGATTCCCGACGTGGAGCTGCAGCCCTGGATAATTAGCAGCATGGCGACGGCGGGCCTCAAGTTTGATCCAGAATCTGGATCGCTGGAGCTATTCTTAAGCTGCGTCCAGGGACACCTGAGGGACGCGATTACCCTGGCTCGGCGGATCTGGCTGGACTATCAGGCGATCGGCCCTCAACACCCGGACGGACTGGTGCTGGCCCATCAGGTCTATGGCAGCACATTGTCCCTGGTACAGGATATGTCTGTGACCTTTGAGGCGCTGCTGCTGCTGCTGCCCCCCACCCAGGCGCGAGTGCTCGAAAGTCTGGCGGTTGACCCCACGGATAGCCCCCAGGCCAGCGCCTACATCAAAAAGCACCAGCTTTCTCGCGGTGGCGGTCTGCAGGGAGCGCTAAACGGATTGGAGCAAAAAGGGTTGATCCACGGGCCGCAATCCGGCTACCGCATTGCCCTACCGCTGTTTAATTTTTGGCTGAAGCAGCGGCTGCGGTAGACGGTTTGCCTGGGCTAGCTTCAGCACTCCGATTGACAAGGCTCTGGAGCGGAGCGAACGGAAAGCACCAGCGCGATCGCCCGTTGGCTGCTGCAAACCTAGGGCGAGGCGAAGTAGGAGCAGTCACAGGCGATCGCACCAGCTTTGTTCTCAAGTCCTGCCCGGAATCCTCTTTATAATTGACGAAGCAATAACCAGGCAACTTTGGGCACTCGCTGATGGATGAGGCGATCGCAGTCTTTTTCTCCTACTCCCACAAAGACCGTGCGTTCCGCGATGAGCTAGAAGGGCATCTGGAGCCTCTGCGACTCAACGGTTACGTCAACACCTGGTACGACGGCTGCATCGCGCCCGGGCAGGAATAGGACAGAGAGATCAAAGACAACCTGCAGCGGGCTAAAGTGATTTTGCTGCTGATCAGCTCAGACTTTATCAGGTCACGCTATTGCCAAAAAGTTGAGCTAGCCGAGGCCATCAAGCGTCACGAGACTGGCAGCGCCCGTGTTGTGCCAATTATCTTGCGCTCCTGTCGCTGGCAGATAGTTCCCTTCGGTGAGGAGCTTTTGGGTAAGCTACAGGCCCTGCCCCAGCCACTGAAGCCGGTGAAGTCTTGGACCGACCAGGACGAAGCATTCACAAGCATTGTCGAAGGTTTGGAAGGCATTATCGAAGAGTTAAGGCGGCAGACGCCAAAGCCGGAACCCAAAGCTCAAAAGCTGGCTGAGTCGGTGTCGGTAGCGGAAGCCGCAGAGCAGCAACCGCCGACAGCTACAGAACCCGAACCCATCATTGAACCGCTGCCGGTACGCCCGGCCCCGCAGCCTCGAAGGGCAGAACCGGAGGATGATCTCCGTTCAGAGAAAGGCATTGACTATCGAAAGCTGTGGGATTTGCTGAAGGCGGGTCTGTGGAAAGAAGCTGACCAGGAAACCGCTGACCAGATGCTCAAGGCGATGGATAAGAAAAGCTGGGGAGATGTTTACAGCGACGACTTGCTCAGTTTTCCCTGTGCTAACTTGCTCACTATCGATGGCCTATGGGTGAAGTACAGCCAGGGGCGGTTTGGCTTCAGTGTGCAAAAGGAAATCTACGTTCGGTGTGGTGCTAAACTTGACGGCAAATATCCGGCAAATGAAATCTGGGAAAAGTTTTGCGATACCGTCGGCTGGTGCTTGGGAGGAAGTTATATCCCTTACTCTGCCGTGACATCTAATACCTCTGCACCCCAGGGACATCTTCCTGGGGTTAGGTTGTGTGTGGATGCCTCCTCTCGGTTTTCTCCTTCTCTCACATCGAGACTTGCTGAGTGTAAGCGATAAGACTTCTCGGCGATTCTAAGCCTTTATTTCCAGGTTCCTGACAACGGGATTTCCCTTCGACTCCGCTCAGGGAACGACTATGCAAAGACTTTTCTTCTTTTAACTCTGCTCAGAGAGCGGCGGAGGGTATCCGCTAGCTGAGTATAGCGGGGGCTGTCCGCTGGCTGAGCAGAGTCGAAGCCAGCACTTAAGGAGCTACAGGAATATCTGCCGAGACTCCGCTTCCTATCTGATAGCACGCATGCTTGAACACCCAATAGACAATCGTGATTCTCCTCCGGGGAGGCTTCGCCGGCGCGTATTAGACAATCGTGATCGCGAAGCAAGTACAGGCGATCGCCAAGCAAGCACACCCGATCGCGAAGCAAGTACGGGCGATCGCGCACTAGACACTCATGATCGCGCATTAGACAATCGCGATCGCGAAGCATATCACCCGGTGGATATGCTTCACCCACATCGGCGCTTCATGTAGCCACCCCCGTCGATGTTCCTTCGATAAAGCTTTTCCGTTTCTTCCCGACCGTTCAGGGTGGCGGGCACATTCTCTTCAGCCCCAGGTGAGCCTCCCCAGCATTTTTCCTGAATCAATTTTTATCCATTTGTATTGCCATAAAGGAGCACTACAAAATGCCCAGTACCGATACCAGCCGCCGCCTGCGACCCGCCTACATTGACCAAGATGTTCAATCCCTGCGGGGTCTTCGCACCATTTCTACGTACACCTCCGTTCGCCCTGAAACCACCCTCGAAGGGCTTCAGGATGTCTACGACGAGATGATGGCCGCTCAGGATGAAGAATCAGAAGCCATGGTGCGCGCCAAAGCGGCTGCCGACAAGGCCCGCCTCGCAGAGTGGAACTTCCACAGCCACATCCTCGCCATGAAAGAACTGGTGCGGGGAGTATACGGGTCTGATAGCAACGAAGCCCAGGCGATCGGCTACAAGAAAAAGTCTGAACGCAAGCGACCCCGGCGATCGGTGGCATAAGTCACGGAAAATCCTTCTATTTCTAACCCAACAAGTCCCCGGTTCTCTTGATTCGGGGACTTGTTGTAGGTTTTAAGGTTTGTCTAAATGCCTAAGATTACTTGTGCCAGGGCCAGCGGGTGCCCATTTCAGTCGCAGCCGACCAGGCCAGGTAGATCACCAACAGGGCAATCCCAGCAACGAAGGGTAGAACGTCATCGGGCATCAGCCAACATCAGCCAAATCTCAACTGCTTTCCATTTTGAATGGTTTAGCAAACGGATGTCACCTGATACCGTCAACTCGCGGCAGCCCCTCACAACATCCCCATATTCGTCAACTAGGCTACAAATAGCGTTGAGGGCTCAGGCAGATGAGGCAGAATCTAGAGGGCCAGGGCAGGGACATCAGCCTGCGACGGTGGGTGCTGACCAATGCCTTTTACCTCGGTGGGCTCTGGGATTTGCTCACGACATTCTTAGGCAGCCTGATTATTCTCGGCAGCGTCACGTTCATTTCCCTCGGGCTGAGCCTGGTGGGCGCGGTGACGGTGGGGGCGTTTAACCTCTCAACCCAGGCGATCTGGGGTCAGCGCCAAGTCACTCGCCGCCAGGTCATCGTGCTCCGGGTGATCTGGCTATTTGCGATCGCCTTTGACTTTTGGACTTCTCTCACCTGCAATGCCACCTACGTTGCCCTCGAAACCTTTAAGCCAGGGCAGGCGGACTCCCTGATCCGGCTGCTGTCCCAGCTCACCGGCGGACAGATCTTGATTGTGATGTTTGTGACGATACTATCGACCTTTAGCCCGATGATGGTGAGTTCCCTGCGCAATCGCGATATCGATGGGCTGCCCTAGTCCGTTCTTCGCCGATTTATTCTTAGCAGGAGGCCACCATGTCCCCGGATGCTTTTGCCATTAAAGACTGTGCCCTGATTGCGATCGCCACTGGCCGCAAGGCGATCACCCTCAAGGAGCTGCGCGATCGCCTCCAAACCATTAACGCCAACAGTATCTATCAGCATTTTTGGGGGGGCCTGCTCGAACCCCGATTCGAAGAACGAGAATACAACAACGACTTCGCCGCCTGGGCCAGGCGAGGACTCCATGACGACGTGCTAGCCGAGCGGCTGGCCATGGCTGATCCCACTCAGTATGAAGACATCGAGGCCCTGCGGCAGGAGCTGCTGGAGCTCATCGAGGAGCGCCTGGACCAGAGCGAATACCTGAACTGGGTGCTAGCCACAGAACCGTTTGAGTTTATTCGCTCACAAATCGTGGTGTTTGACACCGACCAGCGGCTGCACCACCCTGAGGAGCTAGCCCGACAGCTCCCCACCCTGTCTACCAGCAGCATCTTTTACCACTTCATCGATGCCCGACGGCGTCCCCCCAAGGGCTTCGATGATTTTCGCCTGTGGCTGTCGGGCTTTAACGGCCAGTATGCCGGACTGGAGAAACGACTAGCCGCCATCGATCCTTACTTTGGTACCCTCAACGACCTGCGGCAAGAACTGGTAGAGAGCTTCAATCAATCCTGTGGGGAACCCGTATGAATATTCTAGAAACCTACGCTCAGATCACCGGGGAAGCCGTCATCGCCCACCTCCAGCAGCTGGCGGCTCCCCTGCAGGGCAAGCAGGTGCTCCACATCAACTCCACGGCGGTGGGGGGTGGGGTCGCCGAGATCTTGACCCGATTTGTACCGCTGATGCGGGAACTGGGCATCGATGCCACCTGGGAGGTGATCTCGGGGGATGAGCCTTTCTACGCCTGTACGAAGAAAATGCACAACGGCCTCCAGGGGGATACTGTGTCCATCAGCGAGAGCCATCTGCAGCACTACCAGGAGGTCAACGCTGAAAATGCTGCTCAGCTGCGCGATCGCCTCGAGAGCGCTGATTTTGTGTTTATCCACGACCCCCAGCC
>PYEQ01000232.1 GCA_003017785.1 filamentous cyanobacterium CCP5
GGCAGCGTCAGATGTGTATAAGAGACAGCCCCTGGACGGCGGACTGGGTGGAGTTTTACCGGGAACATCGGCTGCGCTATCAGTTCCAGCTAGCTAGGCGGCGGGGGATGCAGTTCTCGGGAGCCGATGAGCTGCTGGCGGCGCTGCCGGAGTTGCTGGCGGGCCACGATCCGGCTCCGGCTTTAGTGCATGGGGATCTGTGGTCGGGGAATGCGGCGGTGACCAGCGACGGAGAGCCGGTGATTATCGACCCGGCGACCTACTACGGCGATCGCGAGGTGGACATGGCCATGAGCGAACTGTTTGGTCGGTTTTCCGCCGCTTTTTACGAGGGCTACAATGCGGCCTATCCCCTCGATGCAGGCTACGAGCAGCGCAAGACCCTCTACAACCTGTATCACGTGGTCAACCACTTCAACCTGTTTGGCGGCGGCTATGGCTCCCAGGCCCAGCGCATGATTCATCAGCTGCTCTGAAGAGAGCTAGGCGGCTGGACTAAGCGGCTATCTGTTTGCAGCAGTGTCGTCAGTGCGGCAGCGGGCATGGGCCTGGCAAACAAGTAGCCCTGACCGTAGACATAGCCCAGTTTCATCATCATCTCCCGCTGGATTTCCTGCTCGATGCCTTCGGCGGTGAGGCCGAACTGGATGCCTTCTGCCAGGTTGGTGATCGCCCTACAAATCGCCAGTTTCTCTAAATCGTCCGGACCTGACGGAATAAACCCGCGATCGACCTTCACCTCGTCGAAGCGAAACCGCAGCAGCTGGGCCAAACCTGACTGCCCCATGCCAAAATCGTCTACCTTTAGCCGTACCAGGGTGTCCCGCAGGCTTTGCAGGCTTTGGAGATAGCGATCCAGGTTGTGGTAGATGCCCCGTTCGGTAATCTCGATGCCAAACCGGCCATGGGCAATTCCAGCCGCCGCTACCTGCTGCAAAATCTCCTCGATAAACTCATTGTCTTCAAGCTCTACCGGACTGATATTGATCGATAGCGTGAATTCAGGGGCAATCTGTTGCCATTCGGCCAGCTGCTCGAGGGCGTGGACTAACACCCAGGCGCTAATCCGGTGAATTAGACCGGTGTTTTCAGCGACCGGGATAAATTCGCTAGGAGCAACGGTCCCTAGTTCAGCCGAATTCCAACGAATTAGCGCTTCGGCCCCGATAATTTTGCCGGTCATCATGTGGCAAATCGGCTGGTAGGCCAGCCAAAACTCGGCTTCGCTCTGGCGCTGGCGCAGATAGGCTTCCAGGGTAATGTGGCGCAGGCGCCGATCTGCCAGTGCTTGATTCCATATCTGAATTCGGTGCTGGGGCAAATCCGAATGGCGATCGCCCTTGGCATCCCTGAGGGCCGTTTCAGCCGCTTGGAGGAGACCACTTATGTGCCCATCTTCCTCAAATCCCTCAATGGCACCGCTGGCAATGCCGATGGAGGCGCTGATGCTGGCTCCTTGAATTTCCACTTCTAGCAGCTCCGCCAAGACAGCGGTGGCCACGGTGTAGGCGGCCTCCGCATCAGCCTGGGGCAGCATCAGCAGAAATTCATCGCCCCCCACTCGCACTGCAATGCCATGATGGTGCTGGGCATGGCGGTTAAGAACCTTGGCAATCTTGATCAGTAGCTGGTTGCCGATCTGGTGGCCCCGGCGATCGTTGATGAGCTTAAAGCGGTCTAGGTCAATGTAGATGCACGACTGCCAGCAGTCGGACTGAATGTCTAGAATCCGGCGGTTGTAGAGCTTGGTCAGGGGGTCATGGACGACCTCGCTCAGTTCTGAAAAGGTCATGTAGAGCAGCTTTGGCGACAGGGCGGTGGTAATGGTCAGATACCAGCCCGATATTTCGCCGTCGTATTGAAAGTTCAACTGCTGGGACTCCCCGGTGGCCAGGGTTTCCAGATATAGCTCAATGAGCGGCTTGCTGTAGGGATAGACGGACTGGCGGTGATGGGGCATTTTCTCGCAGAGGCGATCGCCAGGGGCCAGCAAATTTTGACAAAGGCGTCTGCCCGCTGGATTGATTTTGAGGATGCTCAGATCTTTGCCTACTCTTTGAAATAGGATTTTGCCGGTAATCGACTCCTCCCAGGTCGCCTCCAGCAGACGAAAGCTTTCTCCCAGGTATCGCAGCCGCCTCTGACTTTTCAGCAGGACTATCACCGCTGCCCAGGAAACGATGGCTGTAACCCAGTGCCAGGGGTTGCTGTGCAGGTGCAGCGCGGTCAGCGTGTGGCCGACGCCACAGCTAAAAATAAAGGCGATCGCCAGCAGCAGGTTGGGCCGAATTTCCCGATGGGCGGTTTGCAGCAGAGGAATCAGCGTGAGGGGCAGAATTAAATAAGCCGCCGCGATCGCACCATTTGAAAAACTATCCATACTCGGCCTTGAAGAACACCCTTGCATTGCGATCTTTACTTTAGGGTATGGGCTAAAAGTTAGGCCCTTGGAGAGGCTGGAGCATCGTCAAGTAAATCGGTACAGCCATCGCAGAAAAGCCATGACCTTCAGGGGCAACCGGATTGGGAACCTCTATAGGTCGGCTGAATTTGATATACTCGTAAGCTGATACGGCGACATAGCCAAGTGGTAAGGCAGAGGTCTGCAAAACCTCCATTCCCCGGTTCGAATCCGGGTGTCGCCTTTGAGTAAAGTTTCTAGTTTTTGCAGGGTTATCGGCTTTCAGGGGCGATGGTCAAAGACTGCTTTAGAGGGTTACTGCGCTGTAGTGGAAGCATCTTGCTCAGCGCTTCGTTTGCTTCAATTAGGCAATTCCAGCGGTCGGACTGGAAACTCACCTTTTGGCGCAAAAAAGGCTCGTAAGACGCGCCTACGAGCCCTAACGGTTGGATTTACGGATGGTTTATGAAGCGGTCGCTTTCACGGAGCGGCGACGACGCTTGTATTCAGACTTTTTCTTGTAGCCGATCGCGGCGGCTTCGTCGCTGTTGGGACCGAACTGACCGCGCACGGTTTCTTTCATGGCCAACACGGCTTCGTGGAATTTGACTTCGGCCTGTCGGGCGGCGTCGGAGATGGCTTTGAGTTTGGCCTCTAGCTCGATTTCTTGCTTTTGCAGAGAGTGCATAGCGTCGTAGGCGTTTTCCAGCTCTTCGGGGGTGGCTTCGCTACGGACGGCGATGTAGTTGGTGACAAAGCTCAACCCGTGGAAGGACTCAATGTCAGCGTCGATGATTTTGGCGGGAATTTTCTTGGAATAGTCGATCGTGTTCATAGGATTAACCCCTAGATAAAGAACTGAATGAACGGAGGGTTTGTCTAGGCGTAGGGAATTGCAGACCAGGGGCGATGGTCTGAAAATTTCACTGAGCTATAGACAAAAGCCTGAAACCGAGACGACGAAGCGGGGGAATTGCGTCTGTTTGTCTCACCTAATGTGCAGATTGCCCGGTGACGAAGGGAGCTGCACGGCGATTTTGAAAGTTTGTGACCGTAAGCGAAGCTATTTGATGAAGAAACAATAAATTCGAGGTTCGCTTAATTTTGAAGGATGGGCCAGCTGTTTAGTTCAGGAGATGAGTAGGGTATCTCGCTCTGTGGTTTCGTTGTAGTCCACTGAGGATAGAAGCTGTTGCGGTGGCGGATGAATGATCTTTGGGCTGAGATGAATGATCTTCGCGGCTAGCAAGACCTATTCGGGGTTGATTAGAACCTGTTGGGGGTCGAGATCAAGCTATTCGGGTCTGAATAGAGTCTGTTGGGCTGCGGGTAGAGCCTGTTCAGAGTTGAGATCAAGCTATTTGGGATGAAATAGAACCTACTGCGCTGCTGACAGAACCTGTCAGGGCTCTGGATCAAGGATCTGCCGGAGTGTTAGAACCTAGCGGGCAAGGATTAGGGCTATCTATGGCGGCAGCAAGGCCTACGGGGAACGGCAGAGCGATTAATGAAGGCAGACAGGACGCTAAAGCCTAGAATGTAGGCAGCTACGCGGCACCACTGGCTAGGAGAAAGTTGTAGCTATGGTACAGGCCAATCCTCAAATACTCCGCTTCGATGAGTTTGTCGCAAGCTATGGCGACGAGGATCGCTATGAATTGATTGATGGAGAAGTAATCGACATGGAACCCACCGGGTTACACGAGCAAGTAATTGGTTTTGTGGCCCGGAAGTTCAATGTTGAGATTGATCGTCTGAATCTGCCCTATACAATTCCCCATCGGTGCTTAATTCGCATCTCTGACGATACGGCCTTTCGGCCAGATGTGATTGTGCTGGACACGACTCAGCTTGTCCATGAACCTCTGTGGCGAACTCAACCTGTGATTACCTCTAGTGCCGCCATCAAACTGATTGCGGAGGTAGTCAGCACCAATTGGCAAAATGATTATGCCCGCAAGGTGGAAGATTATGCTTTGCTTGGGGTGCCTGAATATTGGATTACTGACTATCTGGGCCTTGGGGGCCGTGAGTATATTGGTCAGCCTAAGCAGCCTACCGTGACGATTTGCAGCCTAGCGGGTGAGTTTTATAGCAAACAACTGTTTCGGCAAGACGGCCTGTTGGCGTCCTCGACGTTCCCGGAGTTGCAACTTCGAGCTGGGACTATCTTTGCAGCTGGCCAACTGTAATTTTTGTCTTGGCAGGGGCAGACAGATAGACCTACCCCTGTGGCTCTAATTCGCTCTTTTGATCTCTACTCCGTCGGCATAATGCGGCGGGTCATGACGCTGATGTATTCGCCGTTGCGCCCGGTGGGGACGGGGTTTATCCAGGCGATGCGATCGCAGTACCTGAGCACTTCCATGCGGTTGATGGCTTCGATGACGGCGGCATAGTCGCCGAGCAAAATGTGACAGAGGCGATGGCCCTCTGGGCCGGTCTTTGACCATCGGGCTGGTAGGTAGGCAGCTTGAACTGGGTGGAGACGCTGAGGTCTCCGGGGTTGGTAAAGGTCATGCGGGTTTCTCCGTTTTCGGTTTAAGGAAAACGGGGAACTCATCTAGCGCTCCCAATGAAGGTAAAACAAGACGCCAGATCTTAGAATGGCTTCTAGATCATCGCCAGCTTACCTAGCCTAAGTTGGGATGGTACAGGGGGCTTGGGAAGTGCCACCTTCCCTTGCTCCTGCCTAGATTCCATTCCCCGTGGGAGCATCATATTCTAAGTACGCTGGGAGTTCAACCGTATTGGGTAGTAGTAAACCTTGAGCAATAATTTAAATTATCCAATTGTCATTTACCCTTGCGACCAAGGTGGATTTGTAGCGGAAGTTCCCGCGTTGAAGGGATGCTTAGCTCAGGGTGAAACGCTGGCTGAGACTTTAGAAGAATTGGCTATCGTTAAAACGCTCTGGCTTGAAACCGCACAAAAACACGGGAAAACCTTACCCAATGTTAATCACGCGATTGAGAGGGTTAAAGCCTTGAGTTATACCCCGTAGGGTGGGCATTGTCCACCATCCCATTTATTTACTTTCCCGTTGCCGTTGGCGAGAAATGCAAACATCCTGCGGTAGGGCAAGACTACTCTTGAGCGATCGGGTAAACAACATCTTTAACCGCCCGACTCGCTTTGAGTAATTGTCATTGTCCAAGGTCAGGGTCCATACGAAATGAAGGTGGTCAGGTAGTACGACGGCAGCGGTAATGTCGAAGGGCATTTCAGCTTTAACGGTGGCGGCAGCCTGGCGCAGGCGTTTTACGTTTTCGAGTTCTGCAAAGATGGGCCTGCGGTTGAAGATGACCAGGATAAGAAAGATAGCCCCGCCGGGGGTGTAGGCGCGTCAGTAATCGGGCATTTGGAGGAGGGAAGGGAGTTTAAGTTAGTGTGCCCGATTGGGTGGTGATAGCCTGGTGGGAAGGTGGGCGGTGCCCACCCTACTCACTCTAATTTTCTGCTTTTCCAGGAGCAAGGACTGTTTGGTGATTCATCATTCTTAATCGAAGCTCAAAATTCTTTTGAGTAGCGATGCAGCTATTTAGAGGATTTAGAATGTTCTTTCTAATACTATACTCAAGACTTTCTTCAAACTTCTTATGTTTGAAGGACGAAATTTTATCAACAAACATTGTTACTGCTGCATAGACAAATCTCAAATCATGAAGAGTATCAACATTAGTAATTTGAATGGCTAGAAGCCTAAACTGCTGAGCAAGTTCAATAGCCTGCTCTTTCGTCAGTCCATGTTCTTTATACTGGCTAGTAATCATATGAGCTAACCATTGAGCATGTTTTGCTCTGGTTTGAATATCATGCTGAGCTTTTTCGATTGGATAGAGCATGCGATCTAACAAAAGCTGCTGAACATATTCATCTCGCAGATTAGAGTTTTCGATAATCTGCAGCTCTTTCATCCTTCGTTCGTGTTCTCGGCGATCTTTCGCGCCAAGTTCTTCAATAATTGAATCTAAGAGACCTGCAAATACAGGAACCGTATTGGTAATGTTCTCAATCATAGCCATGAGTTTAATATTTACCTTACTGCAACTGATCACGAAACTGACGTAAGAGCTTTATTGCTGGTAAGAAGCAATTTCTTTTGAGGAAGAGTTGTTGGCGGCTTCCAGTAGGGTTGCCACTTTTAATCGAATTTCAAAATTTTTCTGAGTGGCAATACAAGTATTTAATGGTTCTAATACCCCTTTACGAATACTTTCCCCGATGCTTAAATTTAAGTCTCGATGTCTGAACTTGTAAATTTTACTGGTCATCAAAGTCGTGACCGCATAGGCAAACTTAAGATCATGTAAAGTGTCAATATTAGTGATCAGAATTGCCAACTGTTGAAGCTGTGTCGCTAATTCATAACCTTGTTCCTCCGTCAAGCCATGATCACGGTGATGACACATTACCAAGGGAGCTAACCACTGAAGATGTTTAGCCGTGTTTTGAATGTTATGGTGTGCTTGCTCAATCGGTGCAAGCAATCGATCTAGCAAGAGCTGTTTAACATATTCGTCTCTCAGGCTTGAATTTTCAATAATTTGCAACTCTTTCATGCGTCGCTCATGTTCTCGGCGATCTTTTGCACCTAATTCTTCAATGATTAAGTCTAGAAGACCTGCGAGAACGGGAACCGTAGGATTAAAATTAGTAACCATGTCAGGAGTTTTCGATATTCGGCCAGGGTAAGCGCAAGAAAACCATCGAGAAATTGTGCTAGGTTGCGAACCCTGCGGCAAGGACAGTGAGCATGTAATC
>PYEQ01000233.1 GCA_003017785.1 filamentous cyanobacterium CCP5
CTAGTGGCCCGTTGGAGCATCAGTGAGCATGAGCGAGAACAGCTCCACAAACAGCTGAGCACCCTATCGAATCCCCCGGCCAAAGCCCTTCCGGCCAATCAATCGAATTCCCCGACCGAAGCCCTTCTGGCCAATCAGGTGAAAAGCTCCCTGGACTCCCTCCGTTTACACCTAATTGGCAACCTGGCCCAAGAGCTGAAGAGTCCCCTTGCCTCCATTGTTGGCATGGCCACCATGCTCAGTCGAGAAATTTATGGGCCGCTGACGGCTAAGCAGCGAGAATATACCGATATCGTCCGCTCGAGTAGCGAAATGCTGGTGGATATCGTCAATGAAATGATTGAAATGGAAGCATTAGGGGAGCCCTTTCAGCAGTTGACGCCAGTGTCCGTTGACGTTGAGATGCTGGCCCACCACGTTTTTAGCAGCCTAGAGCCGATCGCTCAAAAACGTTTGCAAACCCTGCAGTTGACCATAGAGCCTGGGTCACGGTTGTTTCAGATTGACAAAGTCAAAGTTAAGCAGCTGCTGTATCACCTCATCCTAGGGTTGATTCAAATGGCTGGAGAAAACAGCACCGTGCGCCTGCACATTTCTAAACGCCAGGATCAGCTTTGCTTAGCGGTCTGGCTGTCGAATCCTTGGTTAGGAGAAGGCCTACCCCAGAGCATTTTGCAGCTCTATCAGCAGCTTGATAGCCTGCATAGCGCTCCCCTGTCGCGGCAGCAGCTAGCGTCTCTAACTATCCCCGCTAAGATGTCTAACGCCAAAAGAACAGCCCCAGAGGGGGGAGAATCCTCTGTAAGCGAAGTGTTAGGGCTGTTGCTCAGTCGCTATTTGACCGAACTCCATCAGGGAAGTCTAACTATTCAAGGCAACCCCGAGGCCGGCTATCGGTTTGTAGCTCAGATTCCACTACCATCTTTTACAGTCGCTAGAGGGCACCTTGCCCAAGCAAGAACGGCGGCTCCTTGGCAGCAGATGAAGTCCATTGGCTAGGCTTAGGCAGAAATTAACCTTTCCATGGCCCTTCCTTAAGCCTTAGTCGGGATCATAGCTATGCAGTAGTCCCTTGGCAGCCTTCATATATGTCCCTGCAGGCTAATCTGCCCGATTCATCAGACTTCACCCTGAAGCAGGAAAAAATCCTAGTAGTGGACGATGAGGAGCTGATTCGAGAAGCGGTGGCTCTGGCCCTGAGTGATGAGGGCTATCGAGTCGTCAAGGCTGAAAATGGGAATCAGGCCCTCGAGATCCTCTGTGCTGGTCCCCACCCCCGAGAGGGGGAAGCTGAGATTGATTTGGCCATCATTGATTTAATGCTTCCGGGTATAGGCGGCTTGGATATTTGTCGGATGATTAGGCATCAGCAGAAGGAGCTGCCAATTTTAATCCTCAGCGCCAGGGGGAGTGAAACCGATCGCGTCGTCGGCCTGGAGGTGGGAGCTGATGACTACCTGCCCAAACCCTTTGGCATGCGAGAACTCGTAGCTCGCTGCCGAGCCTTGCTGCGCCGTCGCCACTGGACCCTACAGCCAGCCCAGGAGTCGTTCCTAAGCTATCAGGATATTACTCTTTATCTGAATGAGTTCCGGGTGACCGTGCTGGGGCAGGACATCGCCCTATCCCCAAAGGAGTTCCGGATTCTAGAGCTGTTTCTACGATCGCCCAATCGGGTCTGGTCCCGGGAAGAACTGATTAGTCAGGTCTGGGGGCCAGATTTCATGGGCGATCGTAAGACCGTAGATGTCCATATTCGCTGGCTTAGGGAAAAAATTGAGCCCGACCCCAGTCATCCTCGCTACGTGACCACCCTCAGGGGTTTCGGCTATCGCTTCGGCTAAAGCTCCCCTCTAATTCCCTAATCCCTAATCCCTAATCCCTATTCCCTACTCTCCACTCACTTAGAGTTCGGCAGCTTACTGTGCTTGCGGCTGCCAAAGACGTGGGCATAAACATAGGTGAATTCACCACCCAGGAAGAAGATTTGGCTAGTCAGATAAATCCACAGCATCAGCACCATGACCCCGCCGACGACGCCGTAGGAGCGAAACCGGCTGCCTAGGCTGATGACGCTGTTGCTAATCAGCTGCTGCAAGATCACCCAGAGTATGGCCGTAAGCAGGGCTCCTAACCAAATATCTCCCCAGGCAATCGGCGTGCTGGGCAAAATCTTGTAAAGCACCATCACCACTAGAGTCAAGGTCAGGAAGGATACCCCCAGCTGGAGCAAAGGCAGCAGGGCTACCTGGTCAAAGGAAATAAACCCAATGCGCTGATTAAACTCCTCCAAAACTTTCATCAGCGTATCAATGGCGATGTTGGAAATCAGCGAGATGAAAATGAGGCTGCTGGAGCTAATGACCAGGAAGAAGGCAAATACTCGCTGCCAGACAACGCTGAGGGCGATCGCCACCACGTTGCCCTGGCTGTGGTGCCTAGGGGGGACTCGCCAGATTTTGTCGAAGGCGCGGCTGAGGGCCCCGAAGAATCCACTGGCTGTAAACAGCAAAATCCCAAAACCGATAATGCTGGCGCTAGTGCTGCCCGAATGAAACTCCTGGAGAGTCCGCTGGACGACTTGAAAGGCGTCGGGAGGCAGAGCTTCTTGGGCGAAATACAAAATCTGGTTGTAAGCCGTTGTTGTCGGCCCTAAGACCAGACCCACGACGCTGAGCACCACCAGAATAATCGGAAACAGGGAGAACATAGCATAGTAAGCCAAGGCCGCTCCCATCTCCAGACATTCGTCTTGCTGCCATTTCAGCAGGGTCCGAGCGAGCATTTTGACCCAGCGAGAGTGGATAATTCGTTTTCTGATTAGCTCCATCGCCATACAGCCAGCTGTCTTGATTGCCCGATCGGTCCTGGGAGAATTAGCCGCAGTGGTCACAGCCAAAGGGGCAGAACCGTCGACCTCTAGCGCCCCTAGTCCCTTAGCGGCCTATTATATCTGTCGCAATCATAGCCATCTTAGGACTACCGCAATGTCTAGACCGAGCGGTTAGGGGGCGATCGCTGGATTTAGTCATCCATTGACCCCAGCGGCTATTTGTAGACTATTCTGAACTGTGGCTCGATACCTGAGTGTTCATAGATAAACCCACGATGACTGAAGCAACCAATCCAAAAGTTTTTTTTGACATCACCATCGGTGGCCAGCCCGCAGGGCGCATCGTGATGGAGCTAAAAGCCGATACCGTCCCTAAAACAGCTGAAAACTTTCGCGCCCTCTGCACAGGTGAAAAGGGCACCGGGGTCTCTGGCAAGCCTTTACACTACAAAGGCTCCGCCTTTCACCGGGTCATTCCCGACTTCATGTGTCAGGGGGGTGACTTTACCCGCGGCAATGGCACCGGTGGCGAATCCATCTATGGGCGCACCTTCGAGGACGAAAATTTCCAGCTCAAGCACACCGGGCCTGGGATTCTGAGCATGGCCAATGCTGGCCCTGGAACCAACGGCTCACAGTTTTTTCTGACGACCGTCAAAACCCCCTGGCTGGATGGCAAGCATGTCGTTTTTGGCGAAGTGGTAGAGGGCATGGATGTGGTTAAGGCCATGGAGGCCGTGGGCAGCAGCCCCAGCGGTCGTACGTCCCAGCCGGTTGTGATTGCCGACTGTGGTCAGCTCTGAGTCTGGGCCTATGGAACCTCGTTAGGAAACCGCTCCTTCCAGGGTGGGCTATCCGGTGGCTTGCAGAGCGGGCAGGTCGTTAAAATAAATCTATAGAAAACAAAAGGAGCATGGGACGATTTTCGGTCATCTCCAGCTTCAATCCCGTTTTTCTAGCAATCCTCGCCCTGCCAGGAGCTAACCATGGCCCAACAGCTAAAGCGATGGGAGTCCCCGCGCCGCTCTGGTCGTAACCATAAAGGCCAGGGGGGATCGGCCCGAGCCCGCCAGCTTAAGAAGCAGCAAAAACGACTGCTAAAACGGTTGAAAGCTAGCAGCTTTGACCCCGCCGAGAGCAATCAAAAGGGAGAGGTTAACCTCTCCCTTTATTTTTGGGAATCTGCTCAAGAAGCAGCCTAGATAGTGCCATCCACAGTCCCGCGCTACAGTGAAGCTGGCTGGCGATCGCCTGCCAACTGTAAGGCTGAGCTGATCTGGGGGGCGCACGAGGGCTCAGGCCGGGCTATTTTCACCAACTTTTTCTACTGCGATGCCTGAAGGACCAGAAATTCGTAAAGCGGCCGACCGCCTCGAAGCCGCAATTGTCGACCAGCCAGCGGTGGAAGTGTTCTTTGCCTTTGACCATCTCAAGCCCTACGAGGCCAAGCTGACAGGCTGCACCATTAAATCTGTCGACACCTACGGTAAAGCGATGGTGGTGCGCTTCGATAATGATCTTTGCGTCTACAGCCACAATCAGCTTTACGGCAAGTGGATGATTCGCCAGGCCCATAGCTATCCCCAGACGAATCGTCAGCTGCGATTTGCGATTCACAACTCGCGAAAATCAGCCCTGCTCTACAGCGCTTCGGATATCGAAGTCATCCACGCCGAAGCAGTGGCTAATCATCCGTTTATTCGGAACTTGGGCCCCGACGTGATGCACCAGACGGTTACGACTGGCCAGGTCCGGGCCCAAGCCACCTCAGATCGGTTCCGACGGCGGGGCTATAAGGGTCTGCTGCTAGAGCAGGCGTTTTTAGCCGGGGTCGGCAACTACTTGCGTAGCGAGATCTTATTTGTGGCCCGCCTCCACCCCAATCTGCGCCCCATGGACTGCAGCAACGAACAGCTCGATCGCTTCAGCGCGGCAGCTCTAGCCGTGCCTCGGCAGTCCTATGCTCACAATGGCATCACAGCGAACCTGGATTTGGCCGCGCAGCTAAAGGCGGCTGGAGAACCCCGACGACTCTATCGTCACTGGGTCTTTAACCGGGGCGGCCATCCCTGTCGAATCTGCGGCAGTAATATTATTAAAGAAACCACCGGAGGCCGTCGCTACTACTATTGTCCAGGCTGCCAGCCCCAGTCTTGAAGCGATGCGCCCCTACTGCTGGTTAGCCCGGGCGTCTTTGACCGCAATCCAGAAGAATAAACCGGTGGCTGGGATACAAAATGCCAGCACGGCTGCCGTGGGAATCATGCCCCAGTCGGGCTGACCGGATGATAGCTCAAAGATGGATCCTACCGCAGCGATCGCGGCGACACAGGATCCTCCCAAAAACAGGCCGCTTTTTGGCGTCACAACCGTTCCCCCTCAGTTTCCAATCGGTCGCTTTTGAGCTTAGACAATATTGGCCGACTAGGCTAGGTGCCGCACGTCTTTGGCTGAAAATCCATGTTTCTGCAGCTCTTGGTTGAGAGCCAGAGCATTCTCTACGCGATCGACAAACATTACCCCATTGAGGTGATCCATCTCGTGCTGAATACAGCGGGCCAGAAGCTCAGAGGCTTTCAGCTTTTGAGGACGACCGTTTTCGTCCTTGTAGGCCACTTCAATCGCCGCCGGACGCACCACATCCAAATAAACCCCCGGAATACTTAGACAGCCCTCTTGACCGCAGTCTAGCTCTTTGCTGGCACGGACAATCTTAGGATTAATCAGCACCAGGGGGCGGTTAGCGGAATTCTCCGGATCCAAATCCACCACTAAAAGCTGCTTGTTGACCCCGACCTGGGGAGCCGCCAAGCCAATCCCATCGGCGCTGTACATACTCTGCAGCATTTCTCGTACTAGCTGCCGCACGGTATCGTCGACTTTGGTAATCCGTTTGGCGGGCTGACGCAGCACCTTGTCTCCCAGGACGTGAATATCCAGGGGAGGACGCTTAAGTTTGGCTTTGTCGACTTGGATGGCAGCTGTCATAAATTGAGAATGTCTTGCAGCAAATTGACTGTTCCCATCCTAACAACTCAAACTGACTCCGAGATAGGCGGGCCAGCAAAAGTTGGCGGGAATCCGCACCTCATAGCCCCAGATCCCCTAGCCGCTCGGCAAATACCGGCCATGGTACTCCCTGCTCAAGGTAGCGGGGATGATCTGGGCTGTAAGGTCCCTGCAGGCGATCAACGGTTTGCAGATGGGCTGCTTCAGGGAGGACGGGCACGTCTGGATCAAACGCCGTTGGCCGCATCAGGGAGCTAGAAAATCCCTTAAAGACCACCACCTGATCAATCTCCCCCTCAACCTCAGCCGTGACGATCAGCACTTCCTGGGGCTGCCTGATGGTGTATTGCTCTAGTCGCTGTAAGGGACCCATAGTATTAGCTATCCGGTGTTAGTTAACAGCCTGACGTCCCTGCTTGCCCAGGCGCACAAACACAAACCATCCCAGGCACAGCAGATAGATAATCAGCCCTAAGATGCCGAAAAACCCTAGAAATCCGTTGGTATTACCGCCATGGAAATATTCCTTGTAGAGTCTGGGAACCTCTAACCAAACCTGGCAGTCCGTAGCCGCCAGGCGTTCTGAAATAAACCCACAGGGTAGAAAAGGAACTAGGATGGCGGCTCCCAGAACGTTGTAGATAGTTACCGCCCAGCGCCACGAGTTAAAGCTAAGCTTGAGGGCTCCGTCCGGCTGTTCACGAATTTCTTCGTTTAGGTCAACCCAGAACCAGAGACTGACAGGAATCAGCACCCGGGCCATCAGCGCCACTAAAAAGCTGATACTAAAGCCGCCGATCATCAGATAAACCGTGATCATCAGTAGGCTGGCAACGCGCCAATAAATGGTCAGTAAGTGCTGAATTGGCTCATTCTTTTTGGCAAAGGCCCAAACCAGCAGAACCAGGGGAAACGACACCGTAAACAACACCGCGAGTCGATAGTCTGTCCAAACAACGCTGCGCAGCAGGGAGGGATCTAGCATGGGGAATGTACGCCGCTGACAATTCAATACTTATAACAGCCAGTTCTTAGCCTATCACCCTGATTTGCCCTGTTCGACCCTTTGGATTCCGTGAATCCCTCTGTGCCATGGCCCCCTCTAACTCAATCCCAGCAGTTTCGACCTCTGCCCGAATTCAGCTCCTCAACTGGATCTTTCGTCCCCTTGACTACATGGACGTTAACTTTCACCGCTACGGTGACGAGTTTCGCTGTAATTTTGGGGACCAGTATCGCTGGGTGTTTCTGAACCATCCAGACGCAGTAAAAACCATGTTTAGCGAGGATGGCGCTGCCTTTAGCGCCCCTGGCG
>PYEQ01000234.1 GCA_003017785.1 filamentous cyanobacterium CCP5
GGGCTCGTATTCCTGGCTGAGTTCGAGGGCGTGGCTGGCCTCTTCCGTTTGCCCCAAGAGTAGGGCACAGACCGACTGCTCCAAATGCACGTCCTGCTGGGCCCCAATCCGCATCAGCAGCTGCTTGGCTCGCCGCACTAGGGCTGGCTGATGGCGAGCAAACCCCCGGGCTAGCAGGGCGTAGACCGTTAAATAAATGGCCACGGCAGAGGGCCGACGGGCTTCCTCTTCGAAAAGCTCCTGCTGCTCAGCGGCGGTCAGGTAGTCTCGCAGCTGCTGAATGAAGCGCAAAAAGTCATCGATGGAAAGGCCGGACAGGTCGTCATCGGTGCCTTCGATGCCGCCCCGGTCTTCGAGCATGGCCTTCAGCAGCTTGATGCCCTGGCGGCGCTCCCGGGTCTGGTCGAGGGGACGGGCCAGCAGTTCTAAGACCCGATAGGGCCGCAGCCGATACAGCTCTGCCTGGATCTCGGCTCGAATTGGCGGAAATAGATTTTCCCGGGACAGCAACTTGTGGGCCATTTCCAGGGATTCGGCGGCGGTTTCATACTGGCGCTGCTGCCACTGTTCGCGGCCCAGCTCCAGGTAGGCCAGGGTCAGGGTCAGCACCGTATCCGACAGCACCGAGGTCGGATCGCCGAACTCCCCTGCCTTCAGGGCTTGAAAGCCGCTGCTGATGTAGGGCTGGGCCAGGCGAATTACCAGCTCATATTCTCCGAGTTCCTGCAAAATCAGCAGGGCTCCAGCGAACTGGGCCTCGTCAATTTCAATGGTGGGGGCAACGCCGTCGGTGCCTTCCACCGCCAGCGATCGCAGGGTGGCTTCCCCCATTTCCAGGGTGGGATCGGCGGCTAGGCCAGGGGAGGTCTCTTCGAGGGTGGTTTCGAGGGCGTAGGTTTTGGCCAGAAACTTGCTGTCATAGTCCTGCCGACGATTCGGGTCAGACAGCACTTCATAGGCCTCATCCACGAGCTGCCGACGGGCCTCAATGGCGATTGCCGAATATTCCTTCCGGGGTAGCTGCAGGGTGCGATCGCGGTGGGCCTGCTTGAGCTGCTCCCCCGTGGCCTGGATGGGTAACCCTAGTATTCGGTAATAGTCCAACGGAATGCGCACGGCTCACAGTCCTATTAGAAATTCATGCAATTCATGGAAATGGTATCGAAAAAGCTTCCGGGTAGAGCGCACTCCGGGGAATCATGGACAACCGGCTGAGGCTAGGCCCTGCCTACTGAGCCACTTTTTGAGCCCAAACCTTAAGCGCAAAGCCGTCAGAGGGGAATCCGTAGCCGATAGATAGCAAAAAATGGCTCTTGCGCTATGTCCCTGCACCATCGCCTGACCGCGTTACGTAGAGGCTACCGCATCCTTTCCCAAAGAGGGTAGCGCCAGGGACTAATTTGACTGACTTTGACCGACGTAATTTTGATTGACGTCTGAATTGGTGTCGGCGCTATGGATCGTGGCGATCGCCCCTAGCCCGCCCGCAGGGCCGATCTCCCCTGCGGCGACTGACAACCGGCTATGGCGCTGGCAGAGAACTACTCTCAGCCTCCAGCATGGCCTGTGTAGCTCCCAGCAGCAGCGCAAGCCCCTAAGAATAGCTGGCTTGTTCCCCTGAGTGACGATTGACGACTAAGGAGCTATGACTAAATTTATCGAATTCCCCAATTGATTTCTCGGGAGGTTAACGGGCTTTGGTCATCCAGATATTAAGATTATTGGGACTGTAGCCTAGCCGCCTGAGTCGCGATCTCGAAGAGAGGACTGACTGGCAAGGGGGCAATTCGGTATATTCAAACATTGGACATTGCGGCGTAGGACTCAGCACACCCCATGGTTCAGGAACGAATACTTCCAAAATTTCAAGCCGAGGCGGGCAACCTCACCTCTGAAGAGGCGCTGATGCTCTACAGCGACATGACGCTGGGTCGCCTATTTGAGGACAAATGTGCCGAGATGTACTATCGCGGCAAGATGTTTGGCTTTGTCCACCTTTATAACGGCCAGGAGGCGGTTTCCACCGGCGTCATCAAGGCCATGCGGCCAGACGACTATGTCTGCAGCACCTACCGGGATCACGTCCATGCCCTCAGTGCTGGGGTGCCCGCCAAAAACGTCATGGCGGAGCTGTTTGGCAAAGAAGCTGGCTGTAGCAAAGGCCGCGGCGGGTCCATGCATCTGTTTTCAGCGGAACACAACCTGCTGGGGGGCTTTGCCTTTATTGGTGAGGGGATTCCGGTTGGCCTGGGTGCGGCATTCCAGTCCCGCTATCGTCGGGATGCCCTGGGGGATAGCTCTGCGGACCAGGTGACGGCCTGCTTCTTTGGGGATGGCACCAGCAACAACGGCCAGTTTTTTGAATGTTTGAACATGGCGGCCCTGTGGAAGCTGCCGATTTTATTTGTGGTCGAAAACAACAAGTGGGCGATCGGCATGGCCCACGAGCGGGCCACCTCCCAGCCGGAGATCTACCGCAAGGCCTCGGTGTTTGGCATGCCTGGGGTTGAGGTGGATGGCATGGATGTGATGGCCGTCCGCAGCGCCGCTCAAACGGCGGTCGAACGAGCCCGGGCTGGCGAAGGGCCCACCCTGATCGAATGTCTCACCTACCGCTTCCGGGGCCATTCCCTGGCGGACCCCGACGAGCTGCGCTCTAAGGCTGAAAAAGAAGCCTGGCTAGCCCGGGATCCGATTAAGCGGTTTGAAGCCCTGGTCACCGAGCACAATCTGGCCAGTCAGGATCAGCTCAAGGAGATTTATCAGCGGATTCAGACGGAGGTCGAAGAAGCCGTGACCTTTGCCCAGGAGGCCCCTGAACCCAGCCCAGATGAGCTTCGCCGCTATATCTTCGCAGACTAGTTGTTGCGATCGCCCGTGAGGGCCGGTCTAGCTCCCCCGGGGCGGCTACGCCGACGACCATCGCCCAGCCATCATCCTGTTCTACTGTTCAATCATTTTTCTCAACCCCTATGGCAGAAACCTTACTGTTCAATGCCCTCCGGGAGGCCATTGATGAGAAATGGGCCGCGATGAAACCGTCTTTGTGCTCGGAGAGGATGTCGGCGTCTATGGCGGCTCCTACAAGGTCACTAAGGATCTCTACGCTAAGTACGGAGAGCTCCGGGTGCTTGACACCCCAATCGCTGAGAACAGCTTCACTGGCATGGCTGTGGGGGCCGCGATGACCGGCCTGCGACCGATCATCGAAGGCATGAACATGGGCTTCTTGCTGCTGGCCTTTAACCAGATCGCCAACAATGCCGGCATGCTGCGCTATACCTCTGGCGGCAACTACAAAATTCCCATGGTGATTCGCGGTCCTGGCGGTGTGGGGCGACAGCTGGGGGCAGAGCATTCCCAGCGGCTAGAAGCCTACTTCCAGGCGGTACCGGGGCTCAAAATTGTCGCCTGCTCGACCCCCTACAACGCCAAAGGGCTGCTGAAGTCCGCCATCCGCGATAACAATCCGGTGCTGTTTTTTGAGCACGTGCTGCTCTACAACCTCAAAGAAGATCTGCCAGATCATGAATATCTGGTGCCCCTGGACAAGGCCGAAGTGGTGCGATCGGGCAAAGACGTGACCATCTTGACCTATTCCCGCATGCGTCATCACGTCACCCAGGCGGTCAAGGGCCTGGAGCAAAAGGGCCTCGATCCGGAGGTGATCGATCTGATTTCTCTGAAGCCGTTGGATTTTGAGACTATCGGAGCCTCTATTCGCAAAACCCATCGGGTGATTATCGTAGAAGAGTGCATGAAAACCGGCGGCATTGGTGCTGAGATCATTGCCTCCATCAACGATCGCTACTTCGACGAGCTGGATGCGCCGGTGGTGCGGCTGTCTTCTCAAGACATTCCCACCCCCTACAACGGCAAGCTAGAAAGCCTGACCATCGTGCAGCCCAAACAAATCGAAGAGGCCGTCGAAGATATGGTCGCACTGCGGATATAGCAGGAAAATACTATGGCAAGACAACGGGTGCTGCTGGCACTAATTTTAGCCCTGACCCTGGCGGCAATCTGGGTGATTTATCAGGTGCCTACCCGCCTGGGCCTCGATCTGAGAGGAGGCTCCCAGCTTACCCTCCAGGTGCAGACCACGGCTGAAATCCCCGAAATCACCGAGCGCGATCTGGACGCGGTGCAGCGGGTGGTGGAAGAACGGGTGAATGGCTTGGGGGTATCCGAGGCGATCGTCCAGGAGCTGGGCAGCGATCAGCTGCTGGTGCAGCTCCCCGGGGTCAGCGACCCTCAGCAGGCGGAGCGGGTGCTGGGGGGCACCGCCCAGTTAGAATTTCGAGCCCAGCGCCAGGGCACCGAGGGAGAACTACGGGCCGAGCAGCAGGTTCTTCAGCAGCATCTGGCCGAGCTGGCGGCCCTCCAAGCCTCGATTCCAGAGGGTACGGTGGCTCCCTCTGAAACCGTCGCCGAAATCGAGCGCGTGCAGGAGCAGGTTAAGGCCAGCGAAGAGGCCATTGCGACTCTGTTCGAGCCTCCCCAGCTGACCGGCGCTCAGCTCACCGATGCGATCGCCCAGCCCACCTCCGGCACCGCCTGGGAAGTTGCTATCCAGTTCAACAATGAGGGCGGTCAACAGTTTGCCGAACTCACTAAAAACATCGCTGGTACCGGGCGCAGCATCGGCATTTTTCTCGATAATCGCCTGATCAGCGCCCCAGTGGTGAATGTGCAGTTTGCCGAAACCGGCATCACCGGGGGGCGAGCCGTGATTACCGGCAACTTCGACGCGGAGGGAGCCCGGGACCTGGAAATTCAGCTGCGGGGAGGTGCCCTGCCCTTGCCCGTGGAGGTGGTCGAAAACCGCACCGTCGGCCCCAGCCTGGGCCGGGACAGCATTATCCGCAGCCTCTATGCCGGCATCGGCGGGCTAGTGCTGGTGCTGATTTTCATGGTGGTTTACTACCGGTTGCCCGGCCTGCTGGCCGATGTCGCCCTGCTCGTCTATGCCCTGCTCACCTTTGCCGCCTACACGGTGTTAGGAGTGACCCTGACCCTGCCGGGTATTGCCGGATTCATCCTCAGTATCGGCATGGCCGTGGATGCCAACGTGCTGATTTTTGAGCGCACCCGGGAAGAGCTGCGATCGGGCAAAACCCTGTATCGGTCCGTCGAATCCGGCTTCTACCGGGCCTTCTCTAGCATTCTCGATAGCAACGTCACCACCCTGATTGCCTGTGGGGCCTTGTTCTGGCTGGGGGCGGGACTGGTTAAGGGGTTTGCCCTGACCCTGGCGATTGGCGTGGCCATCAGCATGTTCACGGCCCTAACCTGTAGCCGCACCCTGCTGCTGTTTATTCTCTCGATGCCCCAGTTCCGCAAGCCCCAGTACTTCTGCCCCGGACTCAAACCAGCCCGCTCCTAACCATGAAACTCAGCATTACGAAACAGCGCACCCTCTGGTGGGGAATTTCCAGCCTGTTGATTCTGGTGGGTATTGTGTCTATGGCCCTGTCCTGGCAGCAGTACGGTGCCCCCTTGAGACTGGGCCTAGACTTTGCCGGTGGCACCCGCCTCCAGCTCACCCGGGACTGCGCCGTGGCCGACTGCGCCGGGCCCATCCAGCCCTCCGAAGTGCGGGACGTACTGAGTCAGCAGAATTTGGGCAATAGCAGTATTCAGGTGGTGGGGGACAATCAGCAGAGCCTCTCCATTCGCACCGTTACCTTGGATGTGGATCAGCGCACCGAGCTGCAGACGGCTCTGTCCGAGGCCGTGGGGCCATTTGATGCAGATTCTTTGCAGATTGACACGGTGGGGCCGGTGATTGGCCAGCAGCTGCTAGCGTCTGGACTGCTGGCTCTGGTGGTCGCCTTTGGGGGGATTATTGTCTACCTCAGTATTCGGTTTCAGTTTGACTATGCCCTGTTTGCGATCGTCGCCCTGTTCCACGATGTGCTGATGGCGGTGGGGCTGTTTGCCATTTTGGGATTGGTCGCTGGCATTGAAATCGACAGCCTGTTTATCGTCGCCTTGCTCACCATCGTCGGCTTCTCCGTCAACGACACGGTGGTGATTTACGATCGCATCCGTGAAACCCTAAAGCAGCGGCCTGGCGATCACATCAACGACATCGTCGACGATGCTGTCAACCAGACGTTAATGCGATCGATTAATACGTCCCTGACGACGGTGCTGACCCTAGTTGCGATCTTCCTATTTGGCGGTGAGACCTTAAAATTCTTTGCTCTAGCGCTGATTGTGGGATTCCTTAGCGGTGCCTACTCTAGTATTTTATCGCCAGCACCCTGCTGGCCTTCTGGCGAGAACGCAGCGGCCAAGCCTATGCTCCCCAGTCCGCCACCGAGTCTCTGACAGATTCCACCGAGTAGGCATCAGTGACCTCTGAAACCCCCTCTCACCACCGGCAGCTTGAGCGGCTCAGACGCTCGATGCTTAGGCGCTGGTGGCTGATTTCCCTGGGCCTATGGCTGACGGTGGGGCCCCTCAGCCTGTGGGCCCTACGCCATGAACTGGCGCTGATTCACCAGCACTTTACCTGGACAGCGGTGCGCTACGGATTGGCCTATAACCGGCTGGCAGCCCTGGGACTGGGGATTACCGTCGGTTTGAGTGTTGCTTTGCTGGTGGCAGAGAGCCGTCATATTCTGTTTGGACTCACGGCCAAGGAGCGCGATCGCCTGGAAAAACAGCTATTTAAGATTCATCACCAGGGGGACCAGCACCCCCTCTGGTCCCAAATTGTCCAGCCCGATGAAGACACCTAGTTGAACAACCCCCAACGGGCCTGATTCAAGTAGTCAGCAGCCAATGGAGTGATGGGTTGTGTGGCGTTATAGCTGTAGCCATGTTGCATAAGACATCACCGTTCGCCCTGAGCTCGTCGTTCACGTAGTGGCTCCCTGGGGGAGCAAGGGCAGCGGCTTCGACAAGCTCAGCCTGAGCGGGGTCCTAACCTTGGTGGCTACAGCTATAGTCCAGTTCACATCAAGGGCGATCGGGGACAGCCACCCTGAATAACTTCAGTTCGGGTTAAGCATTCCTGGCTTGGGCACGCTGGCGCTTTGCCAGACCTACAACCTGTGTCTTGCGAATCTGCCGAGGGCTAATCTAAACAGCCTTCGTCCAGCTCCTTTGGCATCATCGGCGG
>PYEQ01000235.1 GCA_003017785.1 filamentous cyanobacterium CCP5
CGAAGCTGATTGCCCTCCTGGCTCTGCCAGCGATCATTCTCAAGGCCCTGATTACCGCCACCATCACCCCTGATCTGATCTATCTGCCGATTTCGGCCCTGCTGGTGGCGATCGCCATGACCCTGATCGGCCTGCTTTGGGTGCGGGCCCTGGGGTGGCCGCGGCCTACCGCCGGGGCCCTGGTCACGGCCTTCCCCAGCTGTGAAGGGGGGTCCGTGGGCTATCCGCTAATGCTGCTAGCCTTTGGAGAGTTGGGGCTAAGTCGCATCGTGCTGTATGACCTGGTGCAGGCGGTGTTTTTGCTGACGGTGCTTTACTGCCTCTCGGCCTGGTATGGCCAGGCGGGGGTGTCGGGCCGAGCGATCGCTCTCCAGCTGGCCAGAACCCCGTTCTTTTGGGCGATCGTTCTGGGACTGATGTTTAACCTCACCGGAATGCGCAATCCCGTGCTTCTGGACCTGCTCGACATTGTCGGCAGTGGCTTTTTGCTGTTGATGCTGCTATTGCTGAGTCTCGAATTCCAGGTGAGCCAATCTGCCCTGGGCATGCACCTGGGACTGGCAGCCCTAAAAACCACCTGTGGGCTGGCCCTGGGCTGGGGAGCGGTGCAGCTGTTTGGGCTAGAAGGGGTGAATCGAGCGGCGGTAATCGTTGGTGCTACCCTGCCCCCCAGCATGCTGACAATTTTATTTGCCCGAGAAAATCATCTGGACACCCAGTTTGCCGTGGGCCTGGTATCGGTAGGAATACCGTTTGCACTAGTGGTTTTGACCGGGCTACTGAACTATCTGTAGGCTTTAGCCCGAAAAATTGCCTCAGTCGATTAGGCTCCAGACAGAGCGCTTGCGGTCCTGGTTGATCTAATTTCTCTCGCTCGAATTGCCCACCGGTACGGAACCGTCGTAGGGGTCGCTTTCGTCAAACTTTTGCTGATCGAAAAAGTGGACCGTGCGAATCGGGTAAGGAATGGTAATTCCGGCATTGTCACAGGCGGCTTTGAGGGCCATGGCCACCCTAGACTGGGTGCGGCGCACCATGGCGATCTGGGGTTCTGTCCAGTAGCGCACCTTAAAGTCAATGGAGCTGTCCCCAAACCCCACACAGTCCACCTCGGGTTCAGGGGAGTCCATGACCCCCTCAACGTTCCTGATGGTGGTGAGAAACGTATCCCTAGCCAGGGGGAGTGGGGTAGTGTAGTCGACGCCGATATCGAGGTCCGTGCGGCGGCGATCGTAGGCGGTCATCACCCGCACGGCGCTGGTGAAGACGATGGAGTTGGGAATTTCGGTGATTTCGCCCGTGTAGGCCTTGAGCTTAGTAAAGCGAATGCTAATGGCCTCAACTGTGCCCTCGTAACCCTCCACCAGGATCTGGTCGCCGAGGCGGAAGGGTTCTTCAATCAGCAGCAGAATGCCCGCTAGAAAGTTCTTGAAAATATCCTGGAAGGCAAAGCCGATGGCTACCGAACCCAGGCCCAGCAGGGCAATCACGTCCCCTAGCTGGAGCCCTGGGAAGGCTACGATCGCCGCCAGGATAATGCCCAGCACCCAGGTGCCAATCCGCACCGTCTGTACAAACAGGCTTTGCAACGACCGGCTCTTAAGAAACTGCCCCCCTAGCTGGGCTGCCAGCCGACGGGCCACGCGGGTGCCGTAGGTGGTCAGCAGCAGAATCGCGATCGCCAGTACAACACCGGGCAGGAGCTGCACCAAATCACCAACGATTTCGAGCAGGCTGTCTTGGATGCGGTTAATCACGGGTCCCATGGGTTACGGCTTGAAATGTTACACAGCTTAACAATAGCCGGCATCATTCTAGCGATCATCATCCTACAGATAGGCCGTCGGGTTGATAGGTCTGCCGTTCTGCCGAACTTCGAAGTGTAAATGGGGCCCCGTAGATAGCCCTGTGCTGCCAACGGCGGCGATCGCCTGCCCCTGCTTGATCGCCTGCCCCTCTTGGACAAACAGGCGGCTGGCATGGGCGTAGAGGGTGGTGAGGCCGCTGCCGTGGTCAATAATCACGGCCTGCCCGTAGCCGCCATACCAGCCGGAAAAAATCA
The DNA here is from genome assembly GCA_003017785.1 of filamentous cyanobacterium CCP5. Lineage (GTDB taxonomy): Bacteria > Cyanobacteriota > Cyanobacteriia > Phormidesmidales > Phormidesmidaceae > CCP5. The sequence continues at coordinate 2,063 of PYEQ01000235.1, forward strand.
CCCGTCCGGTATCAGCGGCGCGAATGGTAGCGCCATAGCTGGCGGCAAAGTCCACCCCAGAGTGAAAGCGACTGTAGCCCAGAATTGGATGTACCCGGTTGCCAAAGCCGCTAGACATGCGGGCATTGGCCGGGTAGACAAACCGTCCGGTGCCGCGAATGACGCCGGTGGCGGCGGCCAGACGTTCGCGAATCAGTGCCCCTAGCCGCTCAGAATCCTGGGCTAGCTGGGCTTCGGCGGCTTCTAGAGCGCCCCGCTGGTCCCGCAGACGGGTAATGAGGGACTGTTCTTCGACCGCTTCTTGCTCATAGTCCTGCTTCTGGGCCAGTAGCTGCTGGCGCAACAGAGCCACTTCGTTTTTTTGCTGCTCAACGATGCCCTTTTGGGCCTGGAGCTCTTCCGACTTGGTTTTAAGCTCCCCGAGCACCTGCTTGTCCGCCTGATAGACCCGCTTGAGCTGGTAGCGACGGTCTAGAAATTCATTGAAGTTTTGGCTCTCAAGCAAAACCGCCCAGCCCTTACTGCCCTGCTGGCGCTGCAAAAACTGTAGTCGAGCCACTGTCGCTGACTGCACGGCATCATAGTCCGCCTGGGCTTTCTCTAGCTGCCCCTGGAGCTGCTGGAGTCGTTTCTCAGCCTCCGCCAGGCGAAATTCCGTATCGGCAATCTGGTTGACAGTGTAAGAAATATTGCGCTCCAGACTGTCAAGGCGATTCTCGGAGGTTTGCTGCTGCTGCTGGAGCTGGTTTTGCTGCTGCTCGAGCTGATTTTTTTGTTCCTGAAGCTGCTGCTGGCGCTGCTGGAGCTCTTCGACGGACTGGGCCTGGCCCGGTTGCCCCAGCCATAGTCCCAGGCCTAAGATAACTCCCAGCCCAACCATGACTAGCCCCAGCCCCTTCAGAGCCCATCTGCCTGGAATGATGTTAGCTATGGGCCAGAGAGAAGAGAAAGGCACAGTGCAGCCGCTGTCGCTAGGAGAATATCGGCGTCTGATCAAATTCCCAACGGCTGTTCGCCGCCTGAGCGGTTTGCTAATGCGGATGAATTGAAGCTGTCCGGTCATCTGCTGGTCCCCAGCGCCACTATGCCAAAGGTCAAAATTGCCAGACCCGCCAGTCGGTTGAGCCACTGCATGGCCTGGAGCGTAAAGCGCGATCGCAGCCAGCTGACCGCTACGCTTAGCATCAGCCACCAGAGGGCCGACCCTAAAAACACTCCTGCCACAATCAGTCCGGCGGCCAGCCGTTCTCCACTGGGATTAACCAGCCCTAGCCCGGCGAAAATCGCAATGAACGAAAGGATAGTCACAGGATTGGTTAGCGTCAATACGAAGGTAGAACTGTAGGCGGTGGCTAGCCCTCGACTGGTGAAGGCGGCCGGGGTGGTGGCGGGCTGGGCCAGAAAGGTGGTTACCCCCAGATAGCAGAGAAACAAGCCTCCTATCCCCTGTAGCCAGGCGCTCCAGTCCAACAGCCATTGGGAAATCGCGCTGAGGCCAAATCCGGCTATGCCGCCATATAACCCGTCGGCCGTTGCCGCTCCCAGGCCCGACGCCAGACCGATTAGCTGCCCCTGGGCTAGGGTACGGCGAATACACAGCAGACCAATCGGCCCGACGGGGACCGCGATCGCAAAACCAATCCCAATGCCTTTGAGCAAGGGCGCGAGTTCCATGGCGCTGCTGAAGGAGAGCGGTTGACTCTGGTTAAACCCCGGTTCCAGAGCAGACTCATGTCTGGGGGAATTTATTTATTCAGCCTGGGGAGGTGTCTGGGACTTGGCCGTGGCAATGGCGAATGAAGCGATCGCCAAGCTCAGCCGGGCCCGTTCGATCTCCGATAGGCTAGACCACTCCGTTTGGCGTACCGAGCGCAGATGCAGGTCCAGGACTTCCCCTTCGCCGTCCCGTAGAGAATGGGCTAGCGGTCGGGCCAGCACCTGCAAATCTTCAATATCCCAGCCGGATAGAATTTCTCGAGTGCACTGAATCAGCTGTTCCATCATCGGCTGCCCGCTGGCGGCTACGACCGCAGCCTGCTGGGCGATTTGCTGGAGTACATCAGCAGGCATGCGAGCTGCAAATCGCCGGGTCAGGGTCTCCAGTAGGCCACCTGAAGCGCCAGCGGTGGCCCAAACATAATCCAGCTGGGTGGAGAACGTCTGCCAGCCCGCCGCGATCGCCTGGGCGGTTTCAGCCTCATCCCAGTCGGCTTCGGCCTCTGTGAGCAGGGCCTGACTGTCAGGATCCTGGGGATTCCAGGGATAGCCGACGCGGGGATCTAAAACGTGATGCAGCAAATCGAGTTCGGTGTTCATGGTGCTCTCGGAGGAAGATTCGGGTGAGTTACGACCGGAGCGGTCAAAGGAGTGGGTCATAGTCTGAGCAAAGATTTAGATGCGCTGATGGTTACAAATGGTGACATCGATAGCTACAGAGTCATCCTCAACCATTCCGCAGAAAGAATCGGATTTTACTAAAACATCGGCTGGCCATTAGTCAATGCCCCCCTCAGGCTATTCGATCACAAATTCCATTGGCTGCCCTTCCTTGCTGCCAAATCGCACCCGCATGCCCAGAGACAGGGGGACTTCATCCCGGTGCACATGGTGCCATTGCCCTTCTAGATAGTAGTAGGTTCCATAGCGGGAGGCGTCCCGCAAAAAATAGTTGGGCTGAACTGTCCCAGCCTCAAACACATTACGACAGAAAATCTCAGCATGGCGGCTCGAGACCCAGGGCTCCGAAATCACCAAATCATTATCCGGTAGTCGTCCGATGCGCATGAACCCATCGTGAATGGGCCACACCGCCGTGGGATTCTCCACGTAGCGCAGCGCTACCCCTTGCTGGGAGTACTCCTCCCCAGGAATGCGGGTGACATCTTCTTGAACCGGCTCCAAAATTGCTCCGTCAAAATCTGGGTGCATGTAGAGTACCGGTAAAGTCCAGGCAGGCTGGTTGAATCGATACAGGGTGAGCAGGTGCTGGCGGGCGATCGCTACCGCCTGGTCCACCGGCTTGCGCTCCGCTAGCTGCTGGGCAAATAGCTGGATAAAGCTGAGGGCTTCTTCGTCAGCGATGGAGTCCCGCATCGCCACTACCGCTGGCACCCCGTGGTGCAGCAGCACTTCCGCCAGGCTGCTGCGGGGAATCACCTGGCGATCGCGCTGATCGGGCTGGGCCCCCCAGCAGGTGTTAAACACAGCCAGGCGAATCTGGCAGCGGGTCAGCACCTGGGCTAGCTCGGTGCCATTCAGGGGATTCCCTGAGCGCACAAACAGCAGGCCGCCGTCGGGAGCAGGTACCCCATGCCCCGCATAGAAAAAGATATTGTACTGGCCCGATTCCAGTTCCCGAATCATCGCCGCCGGATCTGGCTCCACCAGGGCATGGACCTGGCAGTGCACTTTGTTGAAGGCCCCCCGGCCAATGCCAGAAGTGCCCTGCTCCAAAATGTTCGTAAGCACCTGAGCTTCATCCTGGAGCTGCAAGACCTGGCCCTGATCGCGGCGATTCTCGGTGCCGCTGGGATCAGGGACATCCTGTCCTAGTACCAGCAAAACTCGCAGGGCATGATCCAGCTCAAACGGCGGCAGCGGATCGACGGCGCTGGTGGTACGGCTAAACAATATTTTCTGGCTCAGGGATACCGCTGGCCTGCCCGCCTGGGCCTGCATGACTTCCCAGGGTAAATTGATCAGTTTGGGGGTACGCAGCTCTAGCCGCAGCCGCAGGGGCTTATCCTGCCCCATGGCCATGCCCATGCTACGTTCCATGCTCTGCTGAATGACGCCGCTAAATAGCCAGCGCCACAGGGCAATTCCCATGCCCTGCATGAGTCGGCTGGTTCGGCTGCCAGGCTGATCGGTCTTGGGCAGCATCGCTGCCAGGCTGTCCTCTAAGACGAACTGTGGCACATAGGCGGAGGGCACATGGGGGACATTGGGCAGGCCACGGAGGGAGAAAAACTCTCGCCAGCTCTGCCAGATTCCCATGAGCTCATCGTCTAAGGGACAATCATGGTGCACATAGCCCCCCGGGAACGGACTTTCCAGCACCCAAATCGCATAGTGATCTTCCCCCACCGATACCAGCTGGTCGATAGCAATTCGCAGGGATAAAGAATCTGAATCCGTCATGGTCGCTGTTTGCGCTTTGGGTGGTGCGTACTAAAACTACGGTCGCAACGTCGGTTTAGATCTTATCGATCCGGCGGTCCCTACGCTACGGGCAGGTTCCCTGTTGAGATGGGCTGAGGTCGCTGAGGGCGATCGCGGTTGAGCCTAGCTGACTAACCGGCAGCCAGCCCTGCCCGCCGGGTTTTAACAGGCTTGTCAAGCTCTCTGTGGGGGCAGCTACGGTCGGCGGGCCCGACTCCGATGGCATCGTTTCCAGGGATGGCCCCGACGGAATCGAGCAGGCCTGCAAATATACCCAGGCCTCTCCCTGCGCCCCGTCCTGGCGGCGAATCACCCGCAGCACGGTCCCCACCGGCACCATCATGGCATTTGGAGAGAACGTCTGACCGGCATTGCCCCCGGGGCTAGCCTGCAACCCCAGCCGAGTCGGTTGAGCTTCGCCAGTATTCACGCTGGAGCGGGGGGCTAACACCGATCGCACCTGCCAGTAGCTGCCAGGCCGCACCTCTGTCGCTTCCCACTGCCAGCCTGGCAGCAGCCAGCCAGGCTGAAGACCGCTGGCAGCGACCGGTTGAACGGGGGCTTGACGCTGCCAAAACCAGCCGGCGATCGCTCCCCCAACCCCGACTCCCAGCATTAGCAGTGCCAATCGCCGCCCGATAGATTTGGCTCTAGGTTTGAGACTGGGGCTAGGCCGCGGTGTTGGCTGCGCCGTCGCCAACTGTGGCGGGGGTTGAGTTCGGAGTTGTGACGGTGACCCATGGGAGTCCACCCCTGGGTTCGTCTGTTGAGATGGCGGTATCGGCGGCGAAGGGACTGGAGAATTTGGGCTGGCCAACGCAATCAAGCCAACGGTGACGTTATCGTGGCCGTTGTAAGTATTGGCCAAATCAATCAGCCGCCGACCCACCAT
>PYEQ01000236.1 GCA_003017785.1 filamentous cyanobacterium CCP5
GTATACCAGTACTCCCACTGCCCCCCTGAGGCGCTGGACCAGTCTTTGAGGTCAAAAGACCCGCTGCCTTCTGGGGTGCCAGAAATCCGATAGACCTTGACGGCCTTCTGGTCGTGATTCCAAATCAGCGGCCAGCCCGGTTCAATTTGCTCTGGCATGGCCCCATTTGGCTGTAAAAAATAGGCATCCTGCCCGATTTGGGTGCCGTTGCCAAACACCTGGGCGATGCCATGCTCATCGATCGCCACAAAGGCCCCTTCTTCGAGGCCGATCGCTCGATTGCTCAGCCGCTGCCCATCGTCATGGACAATTCGAGCTAGCAGCCCCAATAGCCGACCGTACCGAGTTTCTGGATTTTGGCGGTTGGTCCGATCGAGGTGGGTGTCGGTGATTACCTGCCGCAGATAGGGTACCTGGATAAAGTCGCTGTGGTGAATCGTATCCAGGTTGTAGTGGAACGGGTCGTCGAGGATCTCAGAACTGAGTACTCCCTGATGATCAGGGGCGTAGTAGTAGTCTCCCAGGATGGCCATGCCAGCGCTGGTGCCAGCCACGGGTACCTGCTTATCGTTGATTAAATAGTTGATAGCGGCTTCTGTAGCGGTGCCCTCCCAGTATTCTTGATAGAGGTTTTGGTCGCCACCGGCAATGAATAGGGCATCAGCCTCGCGGATGTAGTCTGCGACCTCAGGGTCGTTGGCGGCCTCCCGGCTATCGATGGATAGCTCGGCTGCGGAATAGACTAAATCCCGGTAGTTTTGACAGATCCACTGGGCTTGGGAGCCAACCCCGCCGACTCGGAGCACCAGATATCGACCACCCCCAGACCGGTCTAAGAACCAGCGGGTGGCCGCCTCCTCGCCTGAAGCATCCCCTTCGGCCCCGCCAATCAGCAAAACTGCCGGCTGGGGCTGGGATGGCTCCACGGTGCGATTGCGGCAGACCAGATGATAATCGTAGCTAGCTGATTGTCCCATGGCTCAATTTTCTCATGGGTTGAGACCATTGACCGGCCCTAACCGGGGACCCATTGCAGACTATATTCCGTAACTGGGTGCAAAATTCAGGGCAGGTCGTGGGCCAACGGCTCCTCGGCCGACGGTGGAAGGGGCCCAAAAGCTGATGGCATACGGGGATTTGGCTCTAAGGTGGCAACAATCTGCTGCCAGGTGGTGGGTTGACCCTGTCGATCGGAGGTTGAGACCTGATTGGACTGGCCCTTAGGGGCTAGAAAACTGTTCAATCCCCATGGGGAAGCTCCGTCGGGTGATGTCCCCCAATATGGGCATTGAACCCCGGGCGCACCAGCTAACTTTAAGAGCTTAAAGGGGAACTGAGCGGCGAGATCTAAGTTCCGAAGCTGGCTTGGGTTCTAACAACCAAGGGCTTCTCCATCGCTGCGGGGGTCGCAGCCACCCTGGAGTTCTTCAGTTACTGGATCTACCGCGATCGCGCTGGCATGGCCCATCATGTCGGTCCATTCTGGAGCTAACTGCACATCATGACCTCGGGCAGTTAGCTCAGAACGCACCGTTTCCGGCACTCGGGCCTCTAGCTTGAGGCTGGTGCTGACGTCGCCCCAGGTGCGGCCCCAAACCCAGCGGGGCAGATCGATCGCCGTTTGGGGGTCAAAACCATAGTCAATCATTCGGGTGATCAGAGCCAGTTGGGTCTGGGGCTGACCTTCACCCCCCATGGTGCCCACCACCCACCGCAGCCGCTGGTCATTGGCGGTAACCAGGGCGGGCATCAGGGTGTGGAAGGGACGCTTACCTGGTTCTAAACAGTTGGGATGGTGCGGATCTAGAGAAAAGAATGACCCGCGATTTTGCAGCACAAAGCCAGTGCCGCTGGGCACCACGGTGGAACCGTAGTCGAAGTAGAGACTCTGAATCCAGGAGACGGCGTTGCCCTCTGCATCCACAAAGGCAGAATAGACGGTATCGCCGCCGATCGCCCCCACCTGTGGAGTTTGGGCCTTAGCCATATCGATGGATCGGGTTTGGGCATAGTCCTTAGAAATTAGCTTGGTCAGGGGAATGTCGATGAAGCGGGGGTCACTCAGCCAGCGATCGCGATCGGCAAAGGCCAGCTTCACGGCTTCTACCAGCAGATGATAGTAGTCGGCACTGCCGTGGGGGATTTGCTGCATGTCATAGGGCTCAATCAGGTTGAGCATCTGCAGCAGGGTGAAGCCCTGACAGTTGGGGGGCAGTTCCCATACCCGATGGCCCCGGTAGGTGGTCGAAATCGGCTCCACCCATTCGGGTTTGTAGTCGGCCAGGTCACTGGCCCTCAGCGGGCCCCCCAAAGACGCGCTGCAGCGGGCGATCGCTGCCCCCAGGGGGCCCCGGTAAAAGCCATCGGCACCCGTTTTAGCTAGCTGTTTCAAGGTCTGGGCCAGATCGGGATTGGTCAGAGTTTGGCCCGGCTCTGGCAGCTTGCCACCGGGGAGAAAAGGCTGATTCTGGCCAGAATAGTGGAGTAAATCCGGGGCGTCTTTCCGGGTCCAGCGACACTGGGACTCGGTGGCGGGATAGCCAGAGGTGGCTAGCTCAATGGCAGGCTGCAGAATCACATCCCAGCTGAGGCGGCCAAACCGGCCATGGGCAGCGGCCCAGGCGGCGACGGCACCGGGAATGGTAATGGCTGCCAGCGGTCCTCGCCGGGGGATCGCCTGGAGTCCTTGCTGACGGTAGGTTTCAATGGTCGCGGCAGCCGCGGCTCCGCCTGAGCCGTTGAGGCCATGGACCTGGCCGGTCCTGGCCTCGTAGAACAGGCCAAAGGCGTCACCGCCCAGGCCGGTCATGTGAGGGTAAACCACCCCCAGAGCAGCGTTGGTAGCGATCGCCGCATCCACGGCACTGCCACCGCGATCAAGAATGGCTAACCCAACGCGGGAAGCCAGATAGTGGGGAGAGCTGACCATGCCCCCTTGGGCGATCGCCACCGGTCGAGTCGGGTAAGGGGGGTGTTCCATTCCTATCCGAGGCGATAGCCAAACCCCCGGACCGTTTTCAGGTACTGGGGCGCACTGGGATCATCCTCCAATTTTTCGCGGATCCAGCGAATGTGCACATCTACGGTTTTGTTGTCCCCCATGAAGTCATGGCCCCAGACATGATCGATGATCTGGTCCCGGGACCAGACTCGTCGGGGCTGACTCATAAATAGCTCTAAAATCTTGAACTCCTTCGGAGAAAGGCTGAGCTCATCTCCCCGCAGATGCACCCGGCACTCCGTGGGATGCAGGGTGATCTCTTGGAACCGCAGCACTGGATCAGGCTCCTGCTGGCCCGCACTGCGATGGCGGCGCAGCAGGGCGCGGCAGCGGGCTACCAGTTCGCGCATACCAAAGGGCTTGGTCAGATAGTCATCGGCGCCAATTTCCAGCCCGACCACCCGGTCGGTTTCGGTGCCCTTAGCGCTCAAAATCAGAATGGGAATGTCAATGCCCTGGTGGCGCAGCAGCCGACACAGGTCGAGGCCGTTCATGCCAGGGAGCATCAAATCTAAAATCACCAGATTGATGTCGGGACGTGAACCGCGGACTCCGTTGGCCGTTCCTCCCAGTAGGTCTAACGCGGTCAGCCCGTCTTCTGCGACTGAAATATCAAACCCTTCTTCCGCAAGACCGAAGGCGATGGTTTCCCGAATTAAACTCTCATCTTCCACGATTAGGACACGGCCTAGGCCCACCTTGAGACTGGCCGGTGTCTGCGTGGAAAGCTCAAGAGAATTCATATAGCTACAGTTCTCTATTACAGACACATCTTACCAGTCCAATTGAGTCCCTTGGTGAACCTAAACCATTAAAGATGTAGGTAGGTTAATACCTCTTCCAGGGCGAGAACTGTAGTTTTCCTGTAGACAGAACTCCACCTCTGGACTTGGCTAAAGCTTAGATGCCGTCGGCGTAGTTTGAGGCTGTTTATCACCATGGATTCCATCGACCCAACCCCTGCCAAGCAGCCAACCCCGCCCAGCGGTAGCCGTTGGAGTCCGGTTTTGGTTGGAGTCTGGCTGGCCTATGGGGGTTACCTATTTTTCAGCGATTGGCCCCCGGGCCCCTCTCTGCTGCAATCCCCCACGGCTTTTTTGCAAGAGGCCCTGGACTTGAGCGTGAACTTTTGGCTGGTGTTGCCGACCGTGCTTCCCCAGCAGGCTCCGGTGATCAATCCGGTGCTGGAAGGATTATTCAACCTGGTGATTGCCTGGGCCCTGCTGTTCTGGGGATTCTGGCTGGACGGTCGGGGCCAGCGCTGGCCCATTGGAATTTTCCTGGTGGGGACAGCGTTTTTGACTAACGTGTTCTATCTGCCCTGGCTGGCCCTACGCCATCCCCATTCCATTCCCCCTGGCCGGCCCCTAGGCATTCCAGAACGCCTGGGGGAGAGCCGGTTACTGCCCCTGGTGCTGCTGGGGATTGTGATCCTATCGGGTTTTTGGGCGGTCGCGGCCAGACCAGAGTTTGGGGCCTGGGGCCAGCGGTGGGAGGCTTTTACCGATTTGCTCAGCCGCGATCGCCTAGCCTATTCGTTTATTTGCGACGGGCTGCTGTTTTGGGTCTTTCAGGGCTGGCTAGTGCCTGATGACATGGCCCGACGACAGTGGCACCGACCAACCGCCCTGTGGACGGCTAGGCTAGTGCCCCTGGTCGGGCTGGCAGTTTACCTGCTGTGGCGGCCCTCCATCGGCCCCAGCCAGGAGGCTGAAGACTAATCGTCCCCCTGGCTGCGGATCGCCTGAGCGTCCAGATAGAGCTGAGCCCACAGGGTTTGTACCTGCTTAGTAGATTTATAGTTAAGCTGCCTGGCTGCTTTTTCCAAAGAATCTAACTGTTTACAGGCGGTCAACAGACGGCGTTCTGCATCGGTGCGCTGCTGCCAGAAGGCCTCCCATTCTGCTGGAGTCAGGCCAAAGTTATGGTGCTTGAGGGATGTTTTGAGCCAGCCAAACACCAGGTCAGGCTGTTCTTTCAGGGTAAATACCTTAATCGCGTGGTAGCTGACTTTTTCTCGCAGGCGGTAGACCTGACGGGTGGGCAGTCCTAATCGCTTGGCGATCGCTTCTTGGGAATAGCCTTTGAGATAGAGTTCCAGCCAGTCAACGGCGGTTTCATCTAGGGTGTCGGCTAGGTAGTTCATAAACTGGGTTTTCACCCGTTCTCTAGCGATCTGCTGCTCCGTGAGGTTTTGCTGCTCTTCATAGACGCTGACGGCTTCAAAATCTAACAGGCTGAGGGTGCTGTCGGGATTATCGCCAGAAATTTCTTCTGAAATCAGCCGAATTTTTTCACTGGAGGGCACCTGGGTCATGCCCCCTTTCTGGATGCGTCGCAGATAGTTGACAAACCGATAGACGATTAGCGGCTGGTTGCGAATTGGCCGCAGGCAGTATTCTTCGATGGTGGCTAGGGTGAGCAGGTTGCGCAGGCGGGGACTCTCCGTGCAGCTAGCAATCCAGCCCAGCTGCTGGGCCAGGTTGCGATCGCTCTGGAGCATTTCCTGAATAATTTCCTGGATCACGTCAACGACGGAGCGCTGGCGATCGCGGCTGAGGGCAATCCAGGTGCCCACCTTATTGCGAATCAAAAATAAACTGCTGAGGCGCTTAATCAGCTGGCGGTAGGCCCGTTCAGGACTGACATCCCAGTAACGCTGCTGCAAAATCCGATAGCGATAGTCGATGGCCCGACGGGCGATACCCAAATCGCTTGCCTCCAGATCCTCATAGCGCTGTTTGTCTTCCCCAATCAGCCACTCAATCAGGCTATCAAGCACGTCAGCATTCTGATTGGGGTGGTCTCGTTGCAGGCGCAAGCGCCACTCCTGGGCAATATCTTCTGCCACTGACATGGGATTTTCGATGCCTCTCGTGTGCAATCAGCCTGTTGCGCAGGCTTAGAACCGTAGGCTTATATTAGTATCCCGAATCTGGTTTTGCGAAACCCTATCAGTGGCCCCAAGGCTGGGAACTCCATTGGCCGGGGAGGTGAGGCCAATGCCAATGGCTCGGACTGCCCCCGAAGGGCGATCGCCCCTAGCCGTGGCGCTGTTGGTGCCAGCTCCAGGCATGGGCAATGATGTCTTGCAGATTTGCATACTGAGGATCCCAGCCGAGCACGTCGCGGGCCCGCTGGCTGCTGCCCACCAGCATGGGCGGATCGCCGGGGCGGCGATCGCAGAACACCGCCTTAATGTCTCTACCAGTGACCTGGCGGGCCACGTCGATCACTTCTTTGACCGAGAACCCATTACCATTGCCCAGATTGATGAACTGGGACTGGCCCCCTTGCAGCAGGTATTTCAAACCCAGCACGTGGGCCTGGGCCAGATCGGTGACGTGAATATAGTCCCGCTGGCAGGTGCCGTCGGGGGTAGGATAGTCAGATCCAAAAATGGACACGCTCTCCCGACGGCCCAGGGCGGTCAGCAGCACCAGCGGAATCAGGTGGGTCTCCGGCACGTGATCTTCCCCCGAACGGCCCTCAGGATCGGCCCCGGCCGCATTGAAATAGCGAAACGCCACCGATTTGAGCCCGTGGGCCTGGTCGAAGTCCCGGAGGATCTGCTCGACCATCAGCTTGCTGCTGGCATAGGGGCTGATCGGATTGGTGGGATGATCTTCGGGAATCGGGACGGTCTTTGGAGGGCCATAGATGGCGCAGGTGGAAGAAAACACGAACCGACTGACCTGGGCCGCGGCCATGGCTTCTAGCAGGGTCAGGGTGCCGAGAACGTTGTTGCGATAGTACTTGGCGGGTTCTCGAACGGATTCGCCCACGGCAATGTAGGCAGCAAAATGCATGACCGCTGCGAAGTCATGGGCTTGAAACAGCTGATCGAGCAAATCCCGATCGGTGGTGTGCCCAACCACCAGTTCTGCCTGGGTGTGGCGCTCCAGAATTTCGGGATGGCCATATTCTAGGCTGTCTAAAACCACCACGCGGTAGCCAGCCGCCTCCAGGGCCAGTACGGCATGGGAGCCAATGTAGCCAGCGCCGCCGGTAACTAAAACTTTAGGACTTTCTGTTGGTGCAGCCATAGGTCGTATCGATGGGAGTTACAAATAAATCGGTTTCATAAGGGCCATCAGCCATCAGCCAACCAC
>PYEQ01000237.1 GCA_003017785.1 filamentous cyanobacterium CCP5
GCCTAACCCCTGGAGCTGACGCTGGAGGATTTCCACATCTTGGCCACGGGTCCCCGGTTCTAGCTGGTCAGTGGTCTCGGCACCATAGGTAGGCGCGGCTGGGGTGATGCCAGGGCTAACCGGGGGCTGGCCGGTGGGGGCTGACTGGGCCAACCAGGCATCTGCATGAATGGCCGCGATCGCCCACCCCCCCTGGAGTCCTAAACTGACCAGGCAAGCAAAACTTAGAACTTTCGCAGGGTTGATCATGGCCAAATTTCCTTGCTAAAGCAGCCTGTGCCGCGGCTAGCGGGTTCTTTCCCAGGCTACTTGATAGGTGAAGCGATCGCCAGACTAAACCTCGGCTTACTCCGGCGAAGACGGCTCGGCCCCAGCCCCGGCTTTTTCGGGCGCATCTAGCAGCTGCCTCAGCCGCGCCCGCAGCTGGTCTCGCTGGTTAATCAGGTAGATGCTGACCAGGGTCAGGCCCACCCCGCCCCACTGCAAGAAACTGAGCTGCTCCTGCAAAAATAAACTCCCAAACACCAGGGCAAATACCGGAGTCAGGAAGGTCAAAGCACTCAGGCTGGTCAGGTTGCCCTCAGAGGCCAGATAGAAAAATACCGCATAGGCCACCGCGCTACCCATTACTGTGGCGTAGGCCATGGCCAGCCAGTCCCCCCCGGTCAGATTCTGGAACTGGGTCACCTCACACTGCCAGGACAGCCAAAATAGGGGCAGCCCTCCAATCACCATGTGCCAGCCAGTGGCGCTGACCGGGTCGGCATGGCGACATACATAGCGAATCATCACGGTGCCGATCGCCATGGAAAGGGCCGCCAGCAGCATCAGCCATTCCCCCCCCTGGAGCAGTACCGCAATCGAGGCGCTATCCTGCAGCCAGTCGGGATGGCCGCTGAAGAGGGAGAACACCCACTCATCGGGCAGGCCGATTAGGGATATGCCCAATAGCCCGATCGCCAGGCCGATCCAGCCCAGGGGCCCCACCTGTTCGCCAAACAGCCAGCGGGCCATCAAAGCCACGGCTAGGGGCTGAGAGTCAATCATCACCGACCCCAGTCCGGCTCCGGTGCGCATCAGACCGACCGCCAAAAATCCTTGAAACAGCGCCCCATCCACCAGCGCAAAGGCCAAAACCCAGGCCCATCCCTGCCAGGTCTTGGGCTGGGAACGCCCCATCCACACCGCCGCTAGCAGCACCAAAATCCCCGCTGGCAGCAGCCGCACCCCGGCCAGAAACAGAGGAGTGGTATCGGGTATTACCCCCTTCATCGCCACCATAGCCGTCCCCCACAGGAAAAAAGGCGATATCAGCAGCAGGGGAGAACGGGCATTCGTAGCCAGGGGATTGCCGACCATAGGTTCAAACGAGGGAGGGAATTGCGCGGCTCATCTTTCTTAAAGAATGTTAACGTAAGTTCTCTAGCTTTTCTTCAGCCGCTGACTGGACCTCCGTGGGCGTCCTGCCGTCTCTGCAGAATCAGGATCGCTACAATGGCTCTATCAGCCCAGATATGGCCCTTCACAGGTCATTTTCCTCAATTTACAGGACCGTTTTACTCACCATGGTTTGGCCATTTAGCCCAAGAACGCGTAAGTCCATCGCTCGCATCGAGGTAACCGGCGTCATCGGCGCTGACGCCCGCAAGCGAGTATTGGAGGCCCTCAAACAGGTTGAGGAGAAAAACTTTCCCGCCCTGCTCCTGCGCATTGATAGCCCCGGTGGGACCGTCGGGGATTCCCAAGAAATCTACGGAGCCCTGCTACGACTGCGGGAAAAAGTCAAAGTCGTTGCCAGCTTTGGCAACATTTCCGCTTCGGGAGGGGTTTACATTGGCATGGGCGCAGAACACATTGTGTCCAACCCTGGCACCATCACCGGCAGCATCGGGGTGATTCTGCGAGGTAATAACCTGGAGCGACTATTAGACAAGGTGGGCGTCTCCTTCAAGGTGATCAAGTCTGGGCCCTACAAGGATATTCTGGCCTTTGACCGGGAACTCACCGCCCCCGAGCAGACCATTCTGCAAGAACTGATCGACGTCAGCTACCGGCAGTTTGTGCAAACCGTGGCAACGGCCCGCAACCTCAGTGAAGAGACCGTGCGGGGGTTTGCCGACGGGCGGATTTTCACCGGGGAACAGGCCCTCAGCCTGGGGGTGGTGGATCGCCTCGGCAGCGAGGAGGACGCTCGGGTTTGGGCGTCGGAGCTGGCAGGGTTGGATCCGGAGCAGGCAGAATGTATCACCCTGGGGGAAAAGAAACCGGCCTGGCGGCGGATTTTGCCCGGCTCTAGTGAACAGCTACGGGCCCCGGCAGCAGCTCTGGAGCGGTGGGGGCTGAGCCTGAGCACCGCCAATGCCATGCTGGAATGGGTCGAATTTGAGCAGGCAACGAACGGTTTGCCCCTGTGGATGTATCGTCCCTGATACGCCCAAACGGTTGGATGGGATGGATGCGGATAAAATGGTTGTCTGATCGAGCCATTGAGCCCGACCAGCTGGCTATTGGATGCAGCTTGGGTTGCTTCTAATCAGACCGAGCATAATCAACCGTTGAATTTGATGCTGGAGGAAACCGGGGTGGACTGGCAACTGTGCGCGATTCGAGGAGCAACTACGGTCCCAGAAAACACGGCCCCAGCCATGGAAGCAGCCGTTGTCGAACTGCTAGATGCCCTGGAAGCGCTCAATCAGATTGATCCAGCCTGGATTATTAGCGCTACCTTTTCCGTCACGCGAGATTTAGATGCCCTGTTCCCGGCGGCGATCGCCCGCAGACGGCCCCGGTGGAATGAAGTGGCGCTGCTCGACGTTCAGCATATGCACGTGGAGGGCAGCCTGCCCCGCTGCATTCGCATGTTGATTCACATTCAGCTGCCTAAGTCTCACCCCCAGCCCCAGCACATCTATATGCGAGAGGCCCAGACCCTGAGACCGGACTGGAGTTTGGCTTCTCTGCCGTGAGCGGTAGCTGCTCCGTGGGTTATGGGGCAGCCTGTAGAATTAAGCTAATAGAGTCTCGCTATGAGCCCTGACCAGGTAACAGAGTTAATTCAGTCGCATCGCAGCGACCTTGAGGCGCTGGGGGTAACGTCACTGGAACTATTTGGCTCCGTTGCCCGTGATGCTGCCAGTAGCGATAGTGATGTGGACTTCCTGGTGGAGTTTGCTATGGAAATAACCTTGTTTGATCTCTTTCGAGTGCGTCACTATCTCGAAGATTTGCTAGGGAGAAAGGTTGATCTAGGGACTCGTTCAGCCTTGAAAGCACATTTGCGAGAGCCCGTCTCAAAGGATCTAGTGCGTGTCTTCTAGAGATTGGAGGCTGCGGATACAGGATATCCTCTTAGCAATTCAATCTATCCAGCAGCGCACTACTGATACAGATTTTGACGAGTTTGCTGCCGATGAAACGATGATTAAGGCAGTACTCTACGATTTTATTGTTATTGGTGAAGCTTCAGCCAGCATTCCTCTGGAACAACAGGTGCGCTATTCTCAGCTGCCCTGGCGTTCAATGAAGGACATGCGCAATGTAGTGGCCCACGAATATTTTCAGATTGATTTGCCAACGGTTTGGCGTACGATTCACCGTAGCTTGCCACCTTTGATCGAACCATTGCAGGCGATTTTGGAAGCATAAGCATAAAGCCTCGCTAAAAGCCGCCTGAGCTGAATCGCTCTGCAAACAAACCGGTCCAGAAACCGCGGAAAATCAGCCCCATTTTGGTAGCCGCGATCGCGCCCTAAACTGTCCACGGTTCATTCAGCTTTTCTCGGTTGGCTCTTGCCGGGTCAGCACTGCTTGCCAAAATGCCTGGACGTTGCACAGCCTGCGGCTAGCTCTTCCCTTCAGAAAAATTGGGAACGCGAAGCAGTCATCTATGAATTTGTACCAAACCCGCCTTCAAAAACCCCGAATCAAAACAGCCAGACCGTAGGGGCATCGGCACTGCCGTGCCCTGACGAATCGGGGGTATGCAATCAGGATCTGGCATTAGACAGACAGCCTTCGAAATCGATGTCCGTCTTTGCTGACCACCACAAAAGCCTTAGCCAAGTCGGCCTCTGAGTATCTGGCGATTACTCGATTCAGCTCAGCATGAACGGCTGTTAAGGTTTTCGGTAGGATGCGTAGGTAAATGACGCCGGTGCCCAATGACCGCACAAAGACTAAATTCCCATAGTCGCGATCGCGCGTAATCAAAATCCGTTCTTGATTCCTGGCGGTGGTCAGAACTGTCTCATCACTGGCACGGGCAAGCCCAAAATCTGAGACTTTGACAAGATCGTGACCTGCTTCAGTTAAAAAGCTTGCCGTTTTGGCATACACGTCTTGATCTAGCAGAAACTTCATGCCGAGGCTGAGGCAAGCTGAATGTCCTCAGAGGCGATCAGGGCGATGGCGTATTGCAAACAAGCCTGAATGTCTTCGGGAGCCAGTTCTGGGTAATAGTCTTGGGTGATGTCCTGAAAGGATATCCCCTCGCTTAGGAGCTCTAAAATGTCTTGAACCTTGATGCGGGTGCCAGCGATACAGGGCTTGCCGAAGTGGATTTGAGGATCGACTGCAATTCCATTCATGGCTGGTTGGCGTTGGTAAGTAGAAAGGGTCGTGCCTTTGATGGGTTGAGTCTAGTTTAGTTGGGCTGAATCATCCAGAATCCAGCTAGCTTTTCTTTGGGGGTTCCTGCCGGGTCAGGGCTGCTTGCCAAAATGCCTGGACGTTGCCCAGCCAGCCGAGGGGGCTGAACGCTGACGACTGCAGCGGAGCCGAAACCCCGGCGCAGATGGCTTTGTCTGCTTCGGGGGTGGCGGGGTTGGCCAGGTAGTCGCGCAGCCAGTCGCAGCCCTTGGCGATTAGGTCGTCGAGGTTGAAGTTCCAGAGAATGACGGTGCCATCTTCGCTGGCGGAGGCGATCGTCTCCCCGTCGGGCGAAAAACTCACACTCCAGACACTCCCCGAATGGCCCTCCAGGCTTTGCAGTTCCCGACCGTTGCGATCCCAGAGCTTGACGGTGCCATCAGCGCTGGCGCTGGCAATCGTCTGGCCATCCGGGTCAAAGGCCACACTCAAGACGCTCCCCGAATGGCCCTCCAGGCTTTGCAGTTCCCGACCGTTGCGATCCCAGAGCTTGACGGTGCCATCGGCGCTGGCGCTGGCAATCGTCTGGCCGTCGGGTGAAAAACTCACGCTCCAGACCCTCCCTAAATGGCCTTCCGGGCTTTGCAGTTCACGACCATTGCGATTCCACAGCTTCACGCTGCCATCGTTGCTGGCGGTAGCAATTATTTGTCCATCGGGTGAAAAACTCACGTTCCAGACCTCACTGCGATGGCTACGGAAGGCTTTCGATGCGCGCGTTTCTTGATTCCAAAGTGTTACTATGCCACCGCTGCTGGCGCTGGCAATGGTCTGGCCATCGGGTGAAAAGCTTATACTCCAAACAGCACTAGAATGCGGAAGATTTTGCAGTTCGCGACCCTCGCGGTCCCACAGCTTTACTGTGGCATCAGAGCTAGCACTGGCAATCGTTTGCCCATCGGGTGACAGCCTTACACTGTAGACTGGGCCAGAATGGCCTTGAAGAGTTCGTAGTTCTTGGGCCGCTTGATCCCATAGCCTTACTGCGATATCAATGCCTGCACTGGCAATCGTCTGGCCGTCGGGTGAAAAACTCACGCTCAAGACTTCACCAGAATGTGGAAGGGTTTGCAGTTCTCGGCCCTCTCGGTCCCACAGTTTTATACGGCCATTGGAGCTAGTAGTGGCAATCGTCTGGCCGTCGGGCGAAAAACTCACGCTCAAGACTTCACCAGAATGTGGAAGGGTTTGCAGTTCTCGGCCCTCTCGGTCCCACAACTTCACTGAGTTATCGCTGCTGGCGCTGGCAATTGTCTGCCCGTCGGGTGAAAAACTTACGCTTCTTACACTTTCCCAATGGCCTTGCAGCGTTTGCAGTTCCCGGCCCTCTCGGTCCCACAGCTTCACGGTGTTATCGCTGCTGGCGCTAGCAATCGTCTGGCCGTCGGGCGAAAAACTCACGCTCCAGACCCTCCCCGAATGGCCCTCCAGGCTTTGCAGTTCACGACCATTGCGATTCCACAGCTTCACGGTATTATCGCTGCTGGCGCTAGCAATCGTCTGGCCGTCGGGCGAAAAACTCACGCTCAAGACTTCACCAGAATGTGAAAAGGTATGTAGTACGTATCCCTCTCGGTTAAAAAGATTTACAGTGCCAATGGAGCTAGCGCTGGCAATTGTCTGGCCATCAGGGGAAAAACTCACGCTTAAGATACGCCCAAGTGGTACTCCACCTACCAGTCTTTGCAACTCCCGACCGTTCTGATCCCATAGCTTCACTGTGCCATCAGAGCTAGCGCTGGCAATTGTCTGGCCATCAGGGGAAAAACTCACACTGTAGACCTCAACGAAATGGTCCTCAAAATGGTTCTTCTCGCGAATCGAATAGATCGCATTTTGCAGCTCGGCGGCCACCTGCATTTTCGTATCGCCGTCGATCAGGTTTTCCTGAGCCCGTATGCTTCGGGCCGTTTCAATGCTCTTCAGCAAGCCTTCTATCTGCAAATTTGAGTCAAACAAACTCTGAGCAATCAAACTTTGGGCAAGCATAGCACTATTAGCAGAACTGCGTTCTGCCCTAGCTCTTAGCTGCTCAGCAAGTGCAGTTTTCTGTTGAGCAATGAGGGTCTGCCTGCGAGCCTCAGCTTCTCCAACTTCTGCTCTTTGCAAAGCGGCCTGTGTCTGTTGGCGCTGTTTTGCCTCGGCTACGCGGGCGGCTTCGGCAGCCGCCCGCTGTTGTTGAGCAGTCTCTTCAGACTCTATGGCTTCTTGCGTCCTTACCGTGGCAATTCTCCGCTGATCTTCGGCAGCGAGTTTTGACTCCAGAGCGGCAGCGCTTTCTTTCTCAGCAATTAATCGCTGCTCCTCGGCAATTTCTCGCTGCTCTTGAGCTTCTTGCTTTTCTCTCTCAGCAGCTCTTCTGAGAACTAAATGTCCACGTTGTTGGAATGCATATAATGCCGCACCAGTGGCGACTATTGACAATAAACTTAGGCCAAAAATAAAAATCCTACGCCTGTTTG
>PYEQ01000238.1 GCA_003017785.1 filamentous cyanobacterium CCP5
CTGCTGCACCGACCACAGGTCCTGTTCTTAGATGAGCCTACCCTTGGCCTAGATGTAAATGCCCAGGTGGCGGTGCGGGAGTTCCTGCGGGAGTACAACCGTCGCTACCAGGCCACGATCATGCTCACCAGCCACTACATGGCCGACATCACCGCTCTGTGCGATCGCGTCCTCCTGATCTATCAGGGTCAGCTGATTTACGATGGTCTCCTGGACGGGCTGCTCGATCGCTTCGCCCCCTACCGTCAGGTCACCGTAGAGTTAGACCAGGGCTGTTCCGCCGAAATTCTGAGCCGCTATGGGGAACTGGAGTCCCTGGAGGGCTGCGTAGCCAGCCTGATTGTGCGGCGGGAAGATCTGACTAAAACAGTTTCTAATCTGCTGAATGACCTGGTGATTCACGATCTCACCGTTACCGATCCGCCGATCGAAGAAGTCATCGGTCGGGTCTTTCAAAGCGGGAAAGTCCTGTAGCATTTCTATCCTGGGATAGCGGCGGGCAGTTCTCAAGATAGATGATTGAAGCCTCCATCCTGTGGCAATTTGAGGCTATCCAGTTGCCAAAAAAGGGCAGACAATCATGGATCTATTGCGACTCATTGCCGCCATCTTCATACCTCCCCTGGGGGTTTTTCTACAGGTAGGGTTTGGCGGTCAGTTTTGGCTCAACATTTTGCTGACGCTGCTGGGCTACATTCCCGGCATTATCCACGCCGTTTGGATAATCGCCAAGCGATAGATTCAGCCGTTCAGGAGGAATCCATCAACCCATGCGACTTGAAATACTGTTATCTGGCGCGCTGCTGGGAGGCTTATTAACCTCCCAAGGGGCCCTAGGGCAGACGGAACCCGCCGCCCCGGCGGAAACCGCTCCATCGGCAACCACAACCGCTGCCCCCGAGGGCGATCCTGCGGGCAGAGGCGGCCTGCCCTACGAGGAATACATGAGCCTGGGCTATGCAGCGGCCCAGCGGGGTGACTACTATGAGGCCACCCGCTATTTTCGCGGAGCGCTGTATGTGAATCCGGACGATCGCTCTGCCGTAGTTGCCTACTGGAATGCCTACGATGCCCTTACCACGGGTCAGGATGCCAGTGGTAGCTACGACCAGCTGATGAATCAGGGGTATGACGCCACCGAAGCGGGGCGCTATCAGGCAGCTCTCGAGCGCTTTCAGCAGGCCTTAGAAATCCGCCCCGGCGACTACTACGCTACCCAGGCGATTCGCAACGTCCGCACCTACCTCAACTCCGATCAGGCGATCTCGACCCCAACGACTGCCACCTCCCCCGACGGACAACCGTCCCTGCAGCCCTATCAGGGGGAATTTCCCTATAACCGCTACATGCGGTTAGGCTTTGCCGCCCTGCAGGAAGAAGCCTTTGCCACGGCGGTGGATTACTTCCGCAGCGCCCTCTATGAGCGGCCCAACGATCGCCGCGCCACCATCGCCTATTGGAACGCCGTTGACGGCATCCAGGATGGCAATGCCGGGCTCGATGAAAACTCGGACTCCGCCTACGATCGCTATATGCGCCTGGGCTACGATGCCAACCAGCGGGGGGAGTATCAGACGGCCCTGTCTTTTTTCCAACAGGCCCTGGAGCTGCGACCCAATGATGTCTACGCCCAGAATGCGATCCGGAACGTTCGCATCTATATCAGCCGCTAGGCGGTCTGGGTGCTGTCCTGATCAGGCTGCCATCACCCCAGCCAGATTCAGTTTCCCCAGAGAAATATCGCTTTCTGGACGGGGCTTTGTCCTATGATGGATACTGACGCTGTGTTGAGTAGATTAGACCTCTATGGACATTTTGAGCTTTGGCTGGGTTTCCCTGCTGGTGGTGTTTTCCTTCTCCCTGTCAATGGTGGTCTGGGGTCGTAACGGCTTCTAGCTAGTCCGCCATGGAGAGTACTTTCGAATCTCAAGCTTTTAGCGCCCTGGCGATCGCGGCGGTTGTTTTGCTGGTAGCGGTCACGGGTGGAATCATCTATCTGACGGCGGTTGAGTGGCGCGATCGTCGCCGCCGCAAGCGAGACCAAGATTCTGCCGGACGCGTTAAGCCGCGCAAATCGGCCAAGTCGCGCAAATCGGCCCAGGGTAAATAGGTCCGTGGTTTAGGGCCCCTATGGGGCGGTTTCTAAGCCCATTGGGAATAAGCAGGTTTGCAGCTGTTGAAGGGCTTGCGAACCTGCTATTTTTTTCGACTAGAATTGTTGACTCTGATCCTAAATGCCCTCAACGACAGGCTCACCCTTGGCAGATTCCCCCGCCCGCCAGCTAGCATTTGAAGCCCTCCAGGCGATCGAGCGCGGTGCCTACGCCGACGTCGCCCTCCACCGTGGTCTAAGGCCGCGATCGCTGGCGGGGCGCGATCGGGCCCTGACCACTGAGCTGGTCTATGGCAGCGTTCGCCGCCAGCGGACCCTCGATGCCCTGATCGATGCCCTGGGCAAGAAAACGGCCCGACAGCAGCCGATGGCAGTGCGCCTGCTGCTGCGGCTAGGACTTTATCAGCTGCGCTATCTGGATTCAGTTCCCCCCTCGGCGGCGGTGAACACCACGGTGGACTTGGCCAAAGCCAACGGGCAGGGGCGGCTCAGCGGCGTTGTCAACGGCATCTTGCGGCAGTATCTAAGGCGGCAATCCCAGGGGGACGATCCCCTCCAGCTGCCTGCCGATCCGGCCAGGGCCATTGGCATTCGCCATAGCTTCCCCGACTGGATTGTGCAGCTGTGGCAGGAACAGATTGGCCTTGATGAAACCGCAGCCCTCTGCGACTGGTTTAACCGCACCCCCTATCTGGATCTGCGGGTGAATCCCCTGCAAACAAACATGACAGAGGTTGAATCGGCTTTCGAAGCCCACGGCATTCCCTGGGAGTCGATCCCCCATGTGCCCCAGGGGCTGCGGCTGCTGGAGCATGTCGGCGATCTATCCAAACTGCCGGGATATGCCGAGGGCTGGTGGAGCGTCCAGGATGCCAGCGCCCAGCTAGTGGCCTACCTGGCGGACCCCCAGCCAGGGCAGGTGATTATCGACGCCTGCGCCGCCCCTGGTGGCAAGGCCACCCACCTGGCAGAACGAATGGGTGATCGGGGCACTATCTGGGCCTGCGATCTGCCGGGGAAGCGAAAATCCGTGTCTCCCCGACTGCAGAAAGTGATTGAAAATGCTCAACGGCTGGGGCTCCACAGCATCAAACCCAGCCCCGGCGACAGCCGCGATCGCCCGGAATTGTACGGCTTGGCCGACCGGGTCTTGATCGACGCCCCCTGCTCCGGGTTAGGCACCCTCCACCGCCATGCCGATGCCCGCTGGCGCCAGTCCCCGGCCTCAGTGGCCCAGCTTACCCAGCTCCAGGGAGATCTGCTGCGATCGACCGCTGAATGGCTAAAACCCGATGGCCGCCTGATCTACGCCACCTGTACCCTCAACCCTCCGGAAAATCAGAGCGTCATCCAGGATTTCCTGGCAGAGCATTCAGACTGGCGAATTTTACCCCCACCCGCAGCCCTGCAGCCCTTTGCCGACGATGGCGGCTGGATAGAAATTTGGCCCCACCGCCATGAGATGGATGGCTTCTTTATGGTCGCCCTGGGACGGTAACGCCCGCCCCCTAAAAGAAACCTAAACCGGCTCGAAACAGCCTGAAGAAGCTAGCGCTACCATTAGCCATACAGACCAATTGTGTGTTCCAAGGCTATGGCTATTCAGCGACGGCTCTCCCGCGAACTGTTTTTATCGACGGAAATCGTCGAACTTCGGCAGATGTGCTTTACCCCCGGTCGCCTGTTTGAACCGGGCAAGTATCTGGCCGGGGATCTGCCCAATGAAGCCTTTGACATGGGGCTGGTGGATAAGCTGCCGCCGGTGCGGGGTAAAAGCGAGGAACTCGGCGACCCCGAAACCTAAGTAGTCCATACTGGTCGCAAAACCTGAACCTCGCAATGGCTCAGCAAGTTTTGATTTTGGGAGGATTGGGCCGCATTGGCAGCAGCGTCGCCCAGGATTTGCTCACCCATACTTCTGCGACCTTGACCCTGGCCGGTCGACGATCGCCCACCCAGGTGAGTCTTAACCATCCCCGACAGCGCTATCTGTCCCTGGATGTGACCGACGGTGAAGGACTGCGGCGGGCGATCGCGGGCTATGACCTGGTGGTCCATGCCGCCGGTCCCTTTAGCTATCGCGATGGCCAGGTGCTCCACACCTGCCTGGACCTGGGGGTGAACTATCTCGATGTGGCGGACAATCCCCCCTATGTCGAGCGGGCGCTGGCGCTCAAGGAATCAGCCACGGCGGCGGGGGTGAGCGCGATCGTCAGCACCGGAGTTTTCCCTGGCATTTCCAACAGCATGGCCCGGCAGGGCGTCGAAGCGCTGGAGCAGCCCGAGGCGATCCATCTCAGCTATGTGGTGGCGGGGTCGGGCGGAGCCGGAGTCACCGTAATGCGTACCACCTTTCTAGAGCTGCAGCACCCCATCTCCGCCTGGATAGACGGCCGGCGGCAGCCGGTCGCCCCCTATAGCCAGCGGCAGCGAGTCACCTTTCCGGCTCCCTATGGCGACTGTGCGGTGTACTGGTACAACACCATCGAGGCCCTGACCCTGCCCCGCTCCTTCCCGGTGCAGACAGTCACAACCAAATTTGGGTCTCTGCCCGATGGCTACAACCATCTCACCTGGCTGATGGCCCACGCCGTGCCTAAGGACTGGCTGCGAGAGCCCAGCAATATCGAGTCTCTGGCTCAGGTCAGCTACCGCATGACCCAGGTGAGCGATCGCTTCACCGGCACTGGCATCGCCATGCGGGTAGAGGTGCAGGGGCAGCACCAGGGATCTCCCTCCACCGTGACCCTCACCTTTACCTGCCCAGACACGGCCTATGCGGCCGGGGCCGGTGCGGGGTGCGTCGCCCAACTGCTGTTGTCGGGGCAGCTTAACCAGCCTGGGGTCTGGCCGGTGGAGCAGGCCTTGACCACCCCACAATTCCTAAGCGCCCTGGAGCAGCGACACCTGACTATCCGCCAGGAAGCCCCTGGGGAGCCGTAGCTATTGATCAGGGTCGGCACTTGCCCACTGCTGCATCCATTGCATGATTCAGGCTGTACAAATGGCTAGAAATCTCCCATCCTCTCCTGATCGGCAAGGTAGGCTGCACGACTGCGGTAGGCAACGGTCGGCTTCAGCCTGCCTTGTTGAGATAGCGGCAGGGGTTTGGCGATCGCCGCCCTGCCCTGCTTTCCACGCCCCCCGACCGGTCTTTGGCCGGTGATGCCTATCCGTTGCAGCCCATCGCCCCTGAGCTGGTGGAAAAATCGCGGTTCTTTGCAAAGAATGGCGATCGCCACGCCCACCATTACAATGCATCCCCCCTGGATAACCCCCAGGGTGGGCAGTTCGCGAAAGGCCAAATACCCCAGTCCGCTGGCCACCAGCGGCTCACTCAGCAGGGAAACCGACAGGAGGGTGGGGCTCATCCATTTCACCGACCAGTTGATGCAGCTATGGCCCAGCAGCTGGGTGACTAGCGCCATCAGCAGAATGCAGCCGTAGGTCGGCGTAGCGTGGCCGAAATAGCTGACCTTCAGCAGCAACGGCATGGGCAATAGGACGATCGCCGCCGTGGTGTACATCATGGCCATGTGATGGGTCAGCTGCAGATGGGCCTTTTGAGCGACATGGCCAAACAGGATGTAGGCGGCGATCGCCCCTGAACCTGCCAGGGCCAAGCCGTTGCCCAGGGCCATTGACGTCCCGGTAGCCGCCGCTGCAGCCGTACCGGCACTGATCAAAACCGCGCCCACAATGGCTAAACCGGCTCCGAACAGGGTGCCTCCGGTAGGGCTATGGCGCAGCCACAGCCAGGACAGCAGGATGACCCAGAGGGGATTTAGATTTACCAGCGTCGTGGAGGCCGCAATGGAGGTAAAGCTGAGGGAGGTCATCCAGGTGGCAAAATACAGGGCCAGGAAAATCCCGGCGATGGCCGAATAGGTTAGATCCCGCTTGGCATAGTTGGCCCCCCGAAACCCCCGCCAGGCGGGTAGACAGCACAGGGCCGCCACCAGCATGCGGGAAGCTGCCAGAAACAGGCAGAAGCCGAGCCCGTCGGCATTGTCATACTGAATGGCCAGGCGCACGAAAATAGCTCCCGAGGCATAGGCTAAGAGCCCTATGGATAGAACAATCGAGAGCACCCAAACTGGCGGCTTCCCTGAATGGCTGGGAATGGAAGAAGGCAAAGTCATGGGGATTCTGGGCTGCTTGGAAAACCCCAAACCCTCAAGGTTTGGCGATCGCAGTTTCCCGACCAGCGCTATTACAACGAATGTATTGTCTTCAGAACTCGCCGCAATCACCAGACAAGTTAAAGGACTTAGGTTCGGACTTAGTCAAGGACTTAGGGCTTCGTAACCCCAGGGGCACCGCCCCCGGCTACCGCCGTCGTCTTAACTCGTGCAGCCATCCTCCTGGGGGCGGCAGCAGTTCCACACCTCTCGCATTAAGGGGGTGACAGCGAACCGAACCGTCTCAGGTTCGCCCAGGCAGGCCCAGTATTCCACCGTGTCACGATGGGCTGCAAAGGACGCGATCAGGTGATGGCGAAGGCGGGCCGCCATCTGTTCGTCTGGTCCGTGAACCCCCAGGTAGTCATCAAAGGAGGCGACGATCAGCTCTAACAGCCAGTAGCGCTCTTCGTCATCTAGGGGCTGATTCTCATAGCCGTCTAGGAACTCAGCGGTGCGCTGCCAGTCGGCCACTTCGATCGCCCAGTCCTGGCCGCCATCGGTGACCTGGAGCCGCAGGGCCACCGTGAGCCGCACGATCGCGTCGCTGCCCACCATGGCTCGGTAGACCTGACGGGCATCTTTGGCAGCCTCAGTGGATGCTTCAAAGAGGGCGGCGCGCATTTGGTAGTAGTTTTTGTACCACTCGGAAAGCATGATTTCCCTCGCAGGCTTTTGGGCGATGCCTCAAGGCTACTCGTGGAGATAAGGAACTGTCTCTTATACACATCT
>PYEQ01000239.1 GCA_003017785.1 filamentous cyanobacterium CCP5
TACACCCGCAACACCCTCGACGAGCACCTCGACATGCTGATGGTGTGCCACCACCTCAGCCCCAGCATCGCCGAGGACGTGGCCTTTGCCGAGTCCCGCATCCGCCGGGAAACCATCGCCGCCGAGGATATTCTCCACGACCTGGGGGCCTTCTCGATGATCGCCTCCGACTCCCAGGCCATGGGCCGGGTGGGGGAAGTGATCATCCGTACCTGGCAGACCGCCCATAAGATGAAGGTGCAGCGGGGGCCGTTGCCGGAAGATTCGAGCCGCAATGATAACCACCGGGCCAAACGCTACGTGGCCAAGTACACGATCAACCCGGCTATCACCCACGGCGTCGCCGACCAGGTGGGCTCAATTGAGGAGGGTAAGTTGGCGGATATCTGCCTCTGGGATCCGGCCTTTTTTGGGGTGAAGCCGAAAATTGTGATCAAGGGCGGCATCATCGCCTGGGCCCAGATGGGGGATCCTAACGCTAGCATCCCCACCCCGGAGCCGATCCATATGCGGCCTATGTTTGGCAGCTTCGGAGGGGCGATCGCGGCCACCTCCCTCACCTTTGTCTCCAAGGCATCTCTGGGCGCAGGTATCCCTGGGCAAATTGGCCTTCAGAAGCCGGCTGTAGCCGTCGCCAACTGCCGCAGTCTGAGCAAGGCGGATATGAAGCTGAATGATTTAGCCCCCGAAATCGAGGTGGATTCGGAAACCTATGAGGTGCGGGCCAACGGCGAACTGCTCACCTGCGAACCAGCGGAAGTGCTACCGATGGCCCAGCGGTACTTTTTGTTTTAGACCCTATTTCCAGACCTTATTGCCGATCAAGCCAGATCCTGGCTTCAGTTTCAGAACTCAGCCATTTCATTTCATGGGTGCGAGGATTGTAGGCTTGCCACCAGGTTTGCCCGGATGGATCCACGGCAAGGATGATTCTGGGTTCTAGCAAATCGACAAGCCACTGGTGAAGTCGATGATTTAGTCTGTCCCACCAGCCGAGGGGAGTCTCAGGATGATTCTCAGGGGGTGATGACATGGAACCCGCAGAATCAGTCTTGGGGGCGGTAACGGTGCCAGCAGACGGACTCTGGAGTTCGTGAAGCTGAGGTTCGCGGATTCTTTTAGCTTCTCGAGGGTTAAATTTCATGGGGTAAACTCCTGAATCTAATGCTGACAGCTGATGGGACTACTGGCTGAGGGCTAAGCTCTACACCTCCAGTATCTGTGATCAAAGCCAAAATCTCTTACCACCGAACAAAATTTATTATTGTCCATGGCGAACATTTATTTTAACGCCTTTTGGATGTTGGCCTATTCACCAACGATTTCCACCTCCACAGGCTGAGCGGTGTCGGTTTGCCTGGCTTGATTACCGTAGCGGCTGAGGCGAGTTTGGAGCCAATTCACAGGGCGGCTGACGGGACGGTAGCGATCGCTGTAGCGATGATTCATTTCGCCATCAAACCGCTCGATTTCTTGGGCCAGGCGGGTTGCCAACTGCTTCAGCCAGTCAGATTTACGCTCTTGAGCAATGGCACCCAAGTCCCAAAGCAGAGGTCGCCAACCGCGGGCAGTTTCTTCCGTAAACTCTGCTTTTTTCTGTTCAGCAATTAGGCGCTCTAAGGCTTCTCGGCTGAGGCCCTCCATTTCCACGGTGCCAGCCTTGAGTTCTGAGAGGGACTCTTTCGAAGCGGCCTTCAGAATTTCACCCAGGCGACCCAGGCGCTGACGGCCCACTGAACGCACAGACTGCCAGGATTGATTATGTTCAGAACGCGGCTGAGAAGAGGTCATTGCGGTTTCTCCGTGAGAGGTTTCTTAGTCGACATCTTGATCGTGCCAGTCCCAGACTCAGGCGACAGGTGCGGATAGCCCCTGCAATTCCGAGGTTTTTACACCGAACCTGCCGTACCAAAATAACCGGTTAGAATCCCTTGCAACTCATACTCGTTATGAGTACACTTAGAGAAAGTAGATAAACTCAAAGCACACCCTGCTCATCGTAAGGAAAGCACTATGACCCAAGCAACTGCCCCTAGAGTGGACATTGGCATCTCCGAAGATAGTCGTAAGGCCATCGCCGATGGCCTATCTCGGCTGCTGGCTGATACCTACACCCTGTACCTCAAGACCCACAATTTCCACTGGAATGTCACCGGGCCTCGGTTCCAGTCTTTGCACACCATGTTTGAGGAGCAGTACAACGAACTGGCTCTGGCGGTAGATGAACTGGCCGAGCGGATTCGTACCCTGGGCTATCCTGCCCCTGGCACCTACAGCGAGTACGCTCAGCTGTCTTCCATCGAAGAAACCAGTGGGGTACCTGACGCCGAGGACATGCTGCGCTTGCTGGTAGAAGGCAATGAAGCAGTGGTCAGAACGGCCCGTTCGATTATCCCCATCGCAGAGGAAGCCACTGACGAAGCCACCATCGATATGGTTGTCACCCGCATGGAAGTCCATGAGAAAACTGCCTGGATGCTGCGCAGCAGTATCTAGCCGAGCTTTTCCCAAACTTCCCTGGATCAAAACCTAAGCCCTGCCGTGCTGGCGGGGCTTTGACCAGAAGCTTTCCGGCCAAGACTGTTTGGGCCAAAACTGTTTGGGCCCAAACATAGAGCCCCCTTGGAAAGTCGCCAAAGGCGGAGCTGAGGGCTATTGAGGCCGATGACCCCTCAGGTGCGATTGGCGGCCGTGATTTCGTCCAGAATGGCCTGGGCTCCCTGCGATCGCAGCTGCTTCGCTAGGGCTGTGCCGATCGCTTCTGCGTCATCGGCAGGGCCACTTTGGGTGTTTTTAATCATCTGCTGACCGTCGAGGCTGGCGACAATCCCAGTGAGGGTCAGCACATCGGCGGCATCAAGGGTGGTATTGACGCCAATGGGTACCTGGCAGCCCCCTTCTAGCTCCCGCAAGAAGGCCCGTTCCGCCAGACAGCGCTGGGTGGTGGGGCCGTGGGAGAGCACCTGCAGCACCGAGAGAATGTCGTCGTCGCCCTCGCGACACTCGATGCCTAGGGCCCCTTGGCCTACTGCGTGGAGGGAAATTTCCGGGGGCAGAATTTCGTGGATGCGATCGCCCATGTCCATGCGTCGCAAACCGGCTACCGCCAGAATGATCGCGTCGTAGCCACCCTCGTCAAGCTTGCGCAGACGGGTGTTGAGGTTGCCCCGAATGTCTTTGAACTGCAGGTGAGGAAAGTGGTGGCGCAGTTGGGCCAACCGCCGCAGGGAAGAGGTGCCAATGACGGCCCCCTCTGGCAGGTCTTTCAGGGTTTTGTCCTGATGCTGGCTGTGCATGACCAGGGCATCTGCTGGGTCTTCCCGCTCGGTGACGCAGCCCAGCATCAGCCCTTCCGGCAGGCGGGTGGGCAAATCCTTGAGGGAATGCACCGCAAAGTCAATATCCCCCTGAACCATGCCGTCTTCGAGTTCCTGGGTAAACAGCCCCTTGTCGCCAATCTTGGACAGGGACACATCCAGCACGCGATCGCCCTGGGTATCCATGGTGGTCACTTCAAAGGCCACCTCGGGGAAACGCTTTTTTAACTCATCGCGCACCCAGTGGGTTTGAATCAGAGCCAGCTGGCTTTTGCGAGAGCCAATGCGAATCGTACGGGTCGGCGTAGACACAGAAGAGGTGGAAGACATCGGCGAGAAAACCTGGAAACCGTTGACGAAACTTCAGCCGGGGCGATGGCGATTGCCTCACAAAGAGCTAATGATCACCCCGGGCGGGGGCGACCATAACTGCAGGATTTGACTGCGAATGGGATCGCGGCACCGAACCTCTAGGGTACAGTAATCCGGTTCCCCTAACCCCTAGAAACCTCACACATTAAAGGGTTGTAATACTTCCAGCGACCAGCCGATATGATGGGAAAGCCCGATCAGGCAGGGAACGATGGCAAAACTCAACCCCAATGGGCTGCGGCATGGGATTCCAGTCGCGGCAGCCTGGCTCATGATTGGCCTGGGGCAGCCGTCCCTGGCCCAGCTGTTGAGGCCAGACGTGAGGGATGCCTTTCTTTCTAGCCCCCTCACGGATCAGCCTCGGGATCCGCTGCTGCCCAGGCCGCCCATATCTCGGTCCCTGAGCCCGCTAGAAAAGGTATACCTCCGGGAAGGTCTGGACCGCCTCGACCAGCAGGCCCTGGCTTTGCTAGCTGCCGGGGAAGGGGAAGCCGCCTACGATCTGTGGATGCGAGAGGTGCGGCTGCGACGGCTTCTGGGGGTTGATCAGGAGCTAGATGCCATTGAGCGGGTGGGCCAGCGGGTTTGGGAGGCAGGCCGCAGCCAGGAAGTACGGCTGCTCACCGCCCGCTTAGAAGAAATTCGCTCCGATCTAACCGTTGAAGAATCAGAACTCTTGGAGCAGGTAGCTGATGCCTTCGCCCAGCTAGGAGAACCTGATGAAGCCGTTGCCACCTATCGACTCTTAGCCGATCGCGCTCTGGCCCAGGGAAATTCAGTTGAGTATCAGGGCTATCTAGAAACCATCGCCCAGATTCAGCGCCAGTGGTTTCAGTTCATCGAAGCGGCCCTGACCTTTCAATCGCTCTATGGCTTGGACTTTCCCACCCTTGAAGAAAAAATTCTCTATTTAGAACGCATTGCCGACAGCTACGCCGAGGTCAATCGCTATCAGCAGGCTCTAGAAGCCCAGCAGGTGCTGCTGCAGATCTACGGCCAGCAAAATCGGGCCGAGGCGATCCCCCAGCTGCGGCTGACCATGGGGCACCATGCCCAGGCCCTCAACCGGCTAGAGGCCGCCTCCGGCCACTATCAGCAGGCCTATGAACGGGCGATCGCCCTCTCCCAGTATGAAATCGCCAGTGAGAGCATTCAGGCCCTGGCCGATCTGTACCGCCAGCTCGATCGCCGTGACGATTTGATTTATCTCTATCGGCAGCTGATCCTGGTGGAGCAGCAGGCCTATGATGCCTACGGCATCATGGGGGCCTACGACCAGCTAGCCCAGGTCTATGAAAGTCTAGAGCAGCCTGAGGCGGCCCTGGCCGCCTACCGGGAAGGTCTAATCCTGGCCAGCACCCTGGGCCACCGCCAGGGCTATTTTCGAACCCAGATTCGACGTCTAGATCCGGATGGCGTCTGGCCGCAGGGCTGGCAGCAGTAGCCGTCGGCCATGGTCAGCCAGCCCCGCCCACCAAGGCGCTGTCACGATAGGATTAGGACGCAGAATTGGAAACGTCCTTCCATCGGTGTTAGAGGTGTCAGAGGCTGCTCCCCTTTATCTTCAAATTGCCAGCGAGCTGCGCCGCAATATTCAAAATGCGGTCTATCGGGTGGGCGATCGCCTGCCGACGGAGTCTGAGCTTTCAGCCCGGTTTGGGGTCAATCGCCACACCCTGAGGCGGGCGGTGGAGCTGCTGCGCCATGAGGGCTTGATTCGGGTGGACCGGGGCCGGGGCACCTTTGTGGCGGCAGCGCCCATTAGCTATGCCATTGGCAGGCGGGTGCGCTATAACCAGTCCTTTAAGGCCCAGGGCTACCGTTCCCAGACCCAGCGCTTGCGCATCGCCGAAATCCCTGCCGATGATGGGCTGGCTAATCAGCTGCAAATAGCTGCTGGCGAGCCGGTGATTTTGCTGGAGCGGCTGGGGCGAGTGGATGCCATGCCGATTAGCCTCTCCAGCAGCTATTTCCCAAGCAACTTGTTCCCAGGCCTGCTGGCCCATTGCGATCGCTACGACTCCATTTCCCAGATGCTAGAGCAGGAGTATGGATGCGACCACATGCGCTACCGCACCCGCATTTCTGCTCACATTGTCGATTCCCGGGATGCTCGCCTGTTGGATCTACCCCTAAACGCCCCGATTCTTAAAACCGAAGCCATCAATGTCAACCCCCAGGGCCAGGTGATTGAGTATGGCGTCACTCGATTTCGCGGCGATCGCATGGAGCTGGTGTTTGAGAATGACCTGTCTGCAGACTGTTCTTAGGACCATTCTCAGGGCCATCGGCCTCAGGAAGACCACCGGTCTAGGGCTCGCTTGCCCCCCCAGCGGGCCACAATTTCGTCGTCGTAGTCATCGGCAATCCGAATCACGGTGTTAACCGAATGACGCAGCTCGATCAGGTCGCAGCTAGACCCAACCAGGCTGTGCTCAAACACAATGTCATTCTCAGCGTCGTAGGCAAAGCGGCCAAAGTAAATGCCGTCGTTTTCCCGCAGCAGGTAGTAGCTCAGCTCCGCCGTCGGTTCAATATCGGTAACCACATAGGCGCGGGTTCGAATCAGGGCTTCCCCATTGCTCCAGTCGAGAATACGGGTTGAGGCTACGGCGGATCCCAGGTTGACAATAAACAGAGGCTCATCGTCAAATGCGACTACCCCCTCCCCAAACAGCTCGTGGATCCAGGGGGCAACGCGTTCATAGCAGTCCTTTTGGGCAGCGGATTTAAACTCCATAAAGAATGGGGATGAGGGCCGGTCCCATTGTCTCATTGATTACTTTTTCGCGTTTGCCCATCCCAGCCGATTTCGGTTATTTCCTCTCAACGTTGTCAATCCACCTCGGTATCCTGAAGGCAAGCCGATTCGGAGCAACCATGGCCGCCTCAGACCCAACCCCTACAGACGATGCCGAATGGGAAGCTGTCGAGCGAGAACTCGATGGACTGATTGCTGATTTTCATGATGGGCAGATTGACGTGGCCTACCAGCGGGCCCAGGATGCTTTGCGAGACCTGGTGGGGCGGCTTGACCTGAGTCCGCGAGAACGAGCAGGACTCGAAGCGCCGCTCCAACACCTCAGCGGTCTGCTGACCAAGCTCGAACAATCGGTGATTCAAATCGCCGTATTTGGCCTGGTGGGCCGGGGCAAGTCTTCTCTGCTGAATGCCCTGGTGGGCCAGAACCGCTTTGAAACCGGCCCCACCCACGGAATTACCCAGGCGATCGAGCGGGTTGAGTGGCAGGTGGGCGATCGCTCAGTAACCACCCAGCAGGTTTCCCTGGGGGGAGGGGGGCACTCCCGGATCGAACTGATCGACACCCCTGGACTCGATGAGGTGGATGGTGAAACCCGCGCCGCCCTAGCCCAGCGGG
>PYEQ01000240.1 GCA_003017785.1 filamentous cyanobacterium CCP5
CAGTGGAAGGCCAGCAAGATTCCCAGCAGCCCAAACCCCAGCCAGTCCCGATCCGTTCTCGGACGCCAGGTTCCTATCGGCGATCGCCGCCCCACCAGCCAGATCCCCAGAGCCAGGGTGGCAAAACCGGTACGCCCCAGCACGATGATCGTGGCGGGTAGGTCCAGAAACTTGCCGAATAACCCCGACAGTCCGAATAAAAATACCGCCAGATGTACCTGGGCCACAGCGATCGCTGTCCGGTTCACGATCGCTCCAGGGTCATGGCGTACTGGCTGGCAAAGGCAGGATTCACCGGTTGGCTAGTCGTGTCGCAGTTGCGGAACAGGGCAGTAAACGCCCCGGCCCCCAGCCCCGACTGGGGCCATAGGCGATAGCAAGGATAGCCCCCCAGGTGAGACTGATAGTCTGCCAGGTGGGGCACCTCCAGCGGCTCAAACTGGGGAAACTTTCGCAGCAGCCACTCCCCCACCTGTTCGTTCTCCGCCCTGGAGAAAGTACAGGTCATGTAGGCCAGATAGCCACCCCCGGCCACGGTTTGGGCGGCATGGGCGATGATCCGCTTTTGGCGGTTAGCGTTTTTGTTGATCGTCACCTTGTGAAAGCAGCCCTCCGCCTTGCCCCCCTTGGCAACTAGGGACTGGCCGCTACAGGGAGCATCCACAATCACCAGGCTGGCAGAATGAGGCACCTCTTCCGCAAACACCTGGGGGTCGAGGTTGAACACTTGGGCTGAATACGCTCCGCAGCGCTTCAGGTTGGCAATTAAAATCTTCACCCGCTTGCGGATGGCCTCGTTGCACCAGAGGGTTTCCGGCTGCAATAGCCGCCAGGCAAACAGCCCCTTGCCCCCCGGTGCCGAACACAGATCCAGCACCCAGGGCATCGGTTCGGAAATCGCCAGCAGCACCGAGGCGGAAAACACCGAGGAGAAATCCAGGCAGTAGTAGGCCCCCTGGTCGTGGAGGGGCTGTTTTCCGGGTTTCTCGGCAGGGTTGAGGCGATCGCACCAGCCCGGCTGCCAGGGCAGCGGCGGCAGCACCGCAAATGGACGCGGCTCGGGCGGGGCATTAAGCCAGATCAGGGCGCGATCGCCCCCCTGGGCCGCCGCTATTGCTGCCACAAAGGCCTCGGCTTCGGCTTTGTCGTCGAACAGGCGATCGCCCAGCTTTACCAGCAGATTAGACGTGGTCATTCAATACTGATGCCGCCGATACTCTCCGCTGGCGAACTAGGGACGGCCACCGGCGCCGTAGCAATTTTTCGCGCCCGCTGACGATGGGCCTGGAAGTGCTTCATCCACTCTTCTGGTGCGTTCATGGTTTCGCCGCCGTGCTGGGTCAGCCGTCGCCGCACCTGGCAGAGTACCGGCGTATTCACACAGGCTCCGGAAATGATCACCTGGCCCTTAGTTAAAGAGGGTAGTTCTTTGAGCAGGTCGCGGCCAGCGGCCTCCACTCCATACTTGAGACTGTCCTGATCCACCGGGTTGACAATCCGCATCAGGAACTGGCTCATGCACTGGGAGAGTACGTCAGAGTCCAGCTTGCCTGGACGCTGGGTAATCAGCCCCACCCCCATGCCAAACTTGCGCCCCTCGCTCAGCACCGTACGCAAAATCTGCTTGCAGCGGGCCGGTTCGTGGGCCGGGGCGAACCGGTGGGCTTCTTCCAGCAAAATAAACACCGGATAGGGCAAATAGTTTTCGTCCTCCGGTGTGATTTTCTCCTTGTGGGTGTTCATCCGGGCCTGGTAGCTTTGCCGCAGCACCGCCGCGCAGATCACCTGCTGCTCCTCCTGGGAAATGTCGTTCATCTGGAGAATGGTCACCTGCCCTGGTGCGAACAAGTCGCGGGGGGCCAGATGCTCCATGCGGTGAAAATATTCCGAGCTTTCCAGCTTGTTCAGCTTCCACTCGATCGCCGGAGCCGAAGACCCCACCTTCTCGTTGCCCTCCTCATCCGTGGTGCGATCGGCCTCGTACACCGCTGAAATCAAGTCCTGCACGTCCCAGCGGTACTGTCCCCGCTTGTGCTTACTGAGAATGGAAAACCCTTTCTGGAGAATGGCCTGCTGGCGATCGCTCATGTTCGGCAGCAGGGTCAGAATATCGTAGTAGTCCAAAGACGACAGGCGAATCCGGATGTCGTCGGGGCTGAGGATTTTCACCTCTGGGCTGTAGCCGTCGGAGTGGGCGAACGCCTCATGGCCGCGCATTTCGGAGAGCGTCCCATATTCACCGTGGGGGTCGAAAATCAGTACTGCGGCCCGGTTGTAGGGCCGCAGCAACTCCTCCACCAGCACTCCCGCCGTGTAGGACTTGCCCGACCCCGTCCCCGCTAGAATCGCCATGTGGGTGCTTACTAGCTCTTTCACGTCCAAAGCCACTGGCACCGCATTACCAGGCCGCAGCAGCAGGGAGCCAACTTCCGCACCGCCCACGTCCCCCGGCTGCTTTTTGTTGATCACGTGGCGCAGGGTTTCGTCGTCTGCCAAGCACACTTTTGTTCCCGGGTCCGGTGCGATCCGCGGGTTCATGAACCCCAACGCCGGATGGAAATAACCGATCACATCTACAGTAATTTCATAAATTTCCGGATTCGGGTAGTCAAATCCCACGAGGGAGGCGATTACGTCTGGACTAATTTCCGTATCCGCAAAAATGCGATCGGGCAGGTGGTCGATCAGGCGGCGCTC
The DNA here is from genome assembly GCA_003017785.1 of filamentous cyanobacterium CCP5. Taxonomy (GTDB): domain Bacteria; phylum Cyanobacteriota; class Cyanobacteriia; order Phormidesmidales; family Phormidesmidaceae; genus CCP5. The sequence continues at coordinate 2,698 of PYEQ01000240.1, forward strand.
CGAGATTTTCCCTAGTATCTGCGCCTCCCCCAACTCCGGGCGATCCACAGCGTAGTAGACGAACTCCCCAATCTTCACCTGCTGGTTGTTGGCAGTGATGAAGACGTATTGATTCCCTGTTTCTCCCGGCCCCTTGACGGTGCCAATCACGGCAGAACTGGGCTGAGCTGAGCGCGCCATAGCCTTCCCTAATACGCATGACCTTGTGCCGTTATAGCAGAGATGCCCCTGCTAAATCTGCCCCCGTCAATTTTTCCTCCATGAAATAATCCACCGTACTGTAGAAAACACCTACAGATCATGCTTTACGTGGGCTACATCAATCTGTTTCTCAGCCAGCAAAAGATGGCGTTTCTACGGATAACACCGCAGGTGACAGCAGATACGCTAAGGGTTATCAATCATTGTTCCTTAACAGGTTGCAGTGATTGCCTCCAAACCTCCAAGCTCAGAGGTAAAGCTCTACCGAAGGGAAATCCCAAACTTTGCCCTGGACTGGTTTGATGCCAAATTATCTGGACGCTCTCATGGTTGGTCAGCGCCAAATCGCATCTCTAGCAGTTCATACGCCTCAAGAACATAGTCAGTTAGCCTCGCGTCCTGGTGCTCAGCGAACTCGTCTGCTCGGCTTACTCACAACTGCGCTTCAGTCAGATTCACCCCTGGTCTATTTTGTTGAGAGCCTGGGTACCCAGCTTGGGGCAGATGCCTGCCTGCTGCTGGGCTACCATCTGGAGACGCAGCACATCGTTGTTTCTCGCTGGGCGGCAGGCTTATCTACTCAGCAGTGGCAAATTTCTGCAGCCGTCCTAACGGAATCAACTCGCTACCAGCACCAGCTTGCCCTGGCAACCCTCCAGGCCCTCCAGGAAGGGGATCCTAGCTGGTCGTGTAGTAGCGAAAATCTGTTCACCTTGCTGCAAGACCAGCCCTGGTGGCAAGAACTGGAGTCCCAGCAGGTAGTTCCCGTTTACACTATGCCGATTGCTGAAGGCGTCATTGTTCTGATGCGGCGGCCAGGTCCCGCTGCCCTACTGCCCAAGGATCTTACTGACGAGCTGGCCAGCCTGGGGGCTCTGGCCCTGCACCACCATGAACTCCAGCAGCAGGCCCGTCGCAGCATCGAGCAGCTGCGCTATGTGAATCACCTCAAGGACGATTTCTTGAGCACCCTTAGCCATGAGCTGCGGACCCCCCTCACCAGCATGATGCTGGCCATTCGGATGTTGCGGCGCAGCGACTTGACCCCAGAACGCAAGGCTATGTATCTCGACATCCTGGAGCAGCAATGCTCCCAGGAAACGGCCCTAGTTAATGACCTGCTCACCCTGAGAACCCTGGAAACTAGCCCTGAACCGGTTTCAACGATCGTGATTAACCTGAATCAGTTTTTGAGTCGCCTGGTGGCTGAGCAGCGATCGCGCTTTGCTGCCGCCCACCTCAACCTGGTGTTTGAGGCCCCCACTGGCAATTTATATATCGAGTCCGATGCTGTTGGATTGTCCCGAGTTCTGGAAGAACTTTTAACCAACGCCCATAAGTACGCAGAGGCTCGTAGTGATATCAAACTCAGCCTGAACTCTGCCGCCAGTGGAGAAGTGATTATTCGGCTTGCTAATCTAGGCAGCGGTATCGCCCCGGAGGAGCTGCCCCATGTATTTGATAAGTTCCGTCGCGGACAGGGGGTGACTAAGCGGGCGATTCCCGGTACCGGCACCGGACTGGCTCTGGTGAAAGGGTTAGTAGCCCGACTGAAGGGGGAAATCTCTGTAAACAGTCAGCCCGAGCGTGAAGGAAACCTTTGGGAAACTGTGTTTACCCTGCGGCTGGCCGGTTCGGCGGTGGCAAAAGTCGGTTAAATGCCAGAACTCCGTCTTTATTTCTGAATCAGAGCTGTTATTCTATGCATGGGTAACAGGTAGGAATTCCTAGTTCACTGCTATGTCTGAACATCCTCCTTTTACAACCGAAGCACCCGATGGCTTTTATGCCCAAACCCTGGATGCGGCTCTCGAGGCGCCAGGGCCAGAGGTGACGTTTGCGACCGAGAAGCTAGAAGGTCGCCAGCGGCGAATTGTGGCCGAAATTGATATCCCCTGTGAAATAGATCGAGTTTGGCGGGTGCTCACTGACTACGAGCGCCTGGCAGACTTTATTCCCAATCTGACTAAGAGCCAAAAGCTGCCCCATCCCCAGGGCGGAATTCGCCTGGAGCAGGTGGGCGCCCAGTGCTTCCTCAATGTCAAATTTTGTGCCCGCGTAGTGCTCGACATGGTTGAGCGCTTTCCCCAGGAAGTTGGATTTTCCATGGTGGAAGGAGACTTTCGACAGTTTGAAGGAGCTTGGCGGCTAGAGCCGATTCAGCTAGCAGGCCAAGCTGGCACTCACCTGTGCTACGACCTGCGGCTGACGCCCCCTCGAGTCATGCCCACCGGCCTGATCGAAAAGCATTTCCGCCGGGATCTGACCCTGAATCTAAAGGCGATTTGCGATCGCACGTTAACCCTGTCCACAAACGGTTAAGGGTTAGGAAATCACCATCGCGGGCTAGGGGGGCTGAGCGAAACCGAACTCCTCGTTAGCTCTTGGCTTCGATGGTCAGCCGTTCTGCAATTACCGCGTAGAAAGGATCACCGCCTCCTAATCCCAGCATTTGAAAGATGGCAGGTATATCCGACTGCCGCTGAATAATCTCTGGTGTACTGAAGCCGGGAACGGATTCGAAGTAGCGTTTGACCAGGGCCACCCGATCTGATTCGGATCCGTCGCGCCAGGCCGCGATCGCCTTTTGGTAAAACATCCGGTTGGAAAAGCTGACGATCACCATGCCGCCGGGCTTCAGCACCCGGTAAATCTCGGCAAACACCGCCTCCGGGTACTGTAAATACTGCACTGAGACGGTGTTGAGCACCGCATCAAAACTCTGGTCCTTTAGGGGCAATACCTGGTCCTCATTGAGGTTTTGCACAAAATAGTGATTGAGCTGAGAATTTTTCGCTAATTCTTCGGCATTCAGCCCATGGCCTTCCACATGCTCAAACGCCATTTCTTCTGGCAGGTGAGAAACCCAGCTGCTCATCATGTCAAGGATGTGACTGTTGGGCCGCAGCCGCTCCCGATAGAGATCTGTAAGTTGGGCAATGAACCCTTCATCGACATGGGTGACGAAGCGAGGATAGTCGTAGAAGAGAGTATCGCTGCTGGAATCGAGCTTGGCGCGCTGATCGGGCTTTAGCAACATGAGCTGGGGAAGAAAGTTCGTCCTCCTGGCATTGTAAACAAAGATTAAGCCTAAAGCCCCAAGTTCAGTGGGCCAAAGCCGAGAGCCGTTGATTAGCAGCGCTCAGGTCGAAATAATCCGGGTCGAAGTCTCCGCCGATTCGATCCCAGAGATCTACATATTCTGGATCATCCGGATCGTTAAGGCGATCCAGCAGTTCCTCGTAGCCCCAGACGCCGCCGCTGCCCTCTAGCGGGCAGGCCATTTCCCCCTCCAGACACACTGGGGCTGGGCCGTCCGGCATGGATAGGGTTTGTTCGAGGCGAACGCGGTGTAGCCAGCCGTCGCTGCGATCGTACAGGTAAAGCAGTTCGGGGATGTCTTGGGAGAACACTGCGGTCACCGTTGCTTGCTCAGACGCTTCCGTCTTGAACTGATGGTCGTGGCGATTGTGCCAGCCCATCGCCGCCTGCAATAGCTGATGGAGATCTTGCAGGGTCGCTTTAGCCGGAATCCGCAGTCGCCGCCAGATAGCCGGGTCGCTATCGACAATTTCGACATAGATTTGTAGCTGCACGGCGGCGCTGGTCATGGGGGTGAGGCTGAAATCGTCGGGCATGGGCAGCTTGGGCGACGTAGAAGGAATTGATTTCAGCATAAGAGCCTTATTCCCTTTTCGGCCAGGGAAGCGCTCCCCATTGTCAATTGGTATCACCCTCTCATCTCCCCACCTCTCTTACTTCCCCTTGTCCCTCACCTGATCCTCAAACGGTGCTGGCACGACAATATAGCCCTCCTGCTCATCCCCTAGCACCCAGTTGCGTTCCAGTCCCCACCACCACCAGTGGGCGGCGGCATAGGCGCAGGTGAGGCTGTCGAGCTGATCTTCCACTGCCTTGAGGGCGGTGCCCGTTGTGGGAATAGAGGGGAGGTCGGCGGGGGCGATTGCCAGCGGTGGATCTAACTTGGGCAAAACCTCTAGCTGGTACTGGCGGAGTTTTTCCAAACCCACGCAGCGATCGGCGAGACGCCCCTTTTTGTACTTAATAATTTTCGGTAGACGAAACAGACTGTCTCTTATACACATCT
>PYEQ01000241.1 GCA_003017785.1 filamentous cyanobacterium CCP5
GTCTAAGGGCTACCCTACTGTAAAAGGGCAGCAGCTATGAATGCTAGAAGAAACTACTCTTCAGTTGTTGCCTCTTCCTCGTCGCCGCCCATCGCGTCAAGCACAGCCACCACCGCCGGATCGACGGTTTCTTCTTTAGCGGGCTCAGCCTTCCGGGGCATTAGCACCGTCGCCAGCGCCAGGTCGGGATCGCCTATGGCTTCAACCCCTTTGGGTAGCTTCAAGTTGGCCAGGGTCAGCGAGTCACCGACCTTTAGCTCCGAGACATCAATATCGAGGGATTCAGGAATCTCGCCCGCTTCGCAGCGAATCGAGATCTCATTGATTTCGGTATTCAGAATGCCGCCTTCGAGGCGAACCCCTTCCGGCTCACCGACGTAGTTGATCACCGCCTGCACTTCCACCATGTCAGAGGCTGACACGGCAAAGAAGCTGAGGTGATAGATCTTGTTCTTCCAGGGATGGCGCTGGACTTCGCGAATCAGTGCCTTGCCCTTCCAGGAGGCATCCGGCACTTGCACATTAATCAGGGTGTTGTTTTCGGTGGCTCGCCGCAGCAACGCCTCAGCCTCGTGGTTGCTGAGAGTCAAAGACATGGACTCAGTCTTGTCATAACCGTACAGCACCGCTGGTAGCAGCCCTTCCCGCCGGAGGGCATTGGGCTTGGATTTAGGGTCACGCTTAGCGCATTCAATCGTCAGTTCCATGGGAAGCACTCAGGTTTAAGGTTTAGGGAAAAATCAATCAGCAGCAAACGAAGATCAGCCCACCCGTGAGGGACTTTTCTGGGAATTCCCCTCCTGGAGCAGAGCTCGCTTGGGGCCGTGGATGGGATCTTCGACGATGATGGTCTGGTCGCGGCTAGCCCCCAGGGAGACAATCGCGATGGGCACCTTCATCAGCTCGGCTAAAAACTTCAGGTAGTCCAGCGCCTGCTTGGGTAGGTCATCGAGCGATCGACAGTCGGAAGTGGAAGTGTTCCAACCCGGCAGGGTTTCGTAGACGGGCTGGCAGCGGGCAAACTGACGGGCGCTACCGGGTAGCTCTTTGCGGGTTTCCCCATCCAGGTCATAGGCGACGCAGACCTTGATTTCGTCCACGTCGTCAAGCACGTCGAGCTTGGTGATGGCCAGACAGTCTAGCCCGTTGATCCGCACCGCGTAACGACCAATCACCGCGTCAAACCAGCCGCAGCGTCGCTGACGTCCGGTGGTGGTGCCAAATTCGGCTCCCCGTTCACACAGCAAACTGCCCACGTCGCAGTGCAGTTCCGTAGGAAATGGCCCTTCGCCGACGCGGGTGGTATAAGCTTTAGCCACGCCAATCACCCGATCTACCACCGTTGGCCCGATACCAGCACCGATGCAGGCTCCCCCCGCCACTGGATTGGAGGAAGTGACATAGGGATAGGTGCCGTGGTCGAGATCCAGCAGGGTGCCCTGGGCTCCCTCGAACAGCACGTTCTGGCGTTGCTGGATAGCCTTATAGACATGCAGCGAGCTATCAATCACATGGGGCCGCAGACGCTCAGCATATTGAATGTACTCGTCGAGCACTGCCTTGGGATCGAGGGGATCGAGGCCGTAGAGCTTTTCGAGAATGCCGTTTTTATACTGAATCGTCCACTCCAGCTGCTCCCGCAAAGCATCGTAATCCATCAGATCGACAACGCGGATGCCAGTGCGCTCTGACTTATCGGCATAGGTGGGGCCAATCCCCCGCTTGGTAGTGCCAATTTTTTTGCTGCCCCGCTTCTCTTCTGAGGCCTGGTCAATCAGCCGGTGATAAGGCATGGTCACATGGGCCGTTTCGGAGATGTAGAGCTTCTCCGTGGAAACATTCAACCTCTCCAGGGTATCGAGTTCTTGAATCAGGCTGCCCGGATCGATGACCGTACCGCTGCCGATGACGCACTCCGTGTCGGGGTAGAGAATCCCAGAAGGAATCAGGTGCAACTTGAAGGTCTGACCGTCTACAACAACGGTATGGCCCGCATTCACACCGCCCTGGTAGCGCACGACGACATCCGCCGACTTACTCAGTAAATCGGTGATTTTACCTTTGCCTTCGTCGCCCCACTGGGCCCCGATCACAACTACGTTTGCCAAAAGAATTACGAGAGCTAGAGTTTACACAAATTCCCATTATCAGCAGCTGTGGATTCGAGTGTCAACCAGCTACCGACGGTGCCCTGACATTTTTGACATACATACCCAAGTCCAGTTCGAGAACCGCAGCTTCCTCTAAGGCAAAACTCCACTTCTGAACTTGGACAAGGTCTAGGGGGGATGCAGAGATCGCCGTCCCAACCATTTAGCCAAAAAGGCCAGCTTATGATTATACCCAAAAGAAACCTGCAAAAATACCAGCGCCCGAGTACGCAATCGGTAAGATCTGCGATAGAACAGATCTAATTCGCTCTTTTACATTTCTTTAAGTTTCTGAGAGGCGATCGCTACTCGCCCGCTCCTTGCACTTTCCCAAGAGGTTTCTATGAGCTTGTATGCTGAACTGCACCGCCACCTGGGCGGATCGGTAGTGCCTAGAATTTTGTGGCGCTATTTCCAGCGCAACCGCCCTGACCTGGTGGAAAACTTCTCTGATTATGCCGAATTCGAAGATTTTTACACCCGCCCCCGCAACACCCTGGCCGAATATCTGGAGCTGCATACCTTAGTAGAGAGCGTACAGACCCACGAAGCCCTGCCCTACTTTATTTATCGCTTGATTCGTGGGGCATACATTTTTGAGAATCTGGCCTATCTGGAGCTGCGCTATACCCCCTATCTGCGTACCCCGGAGCATCTGCCTCAAAACGAGCGGATTGAGAAGATGGCCGAGATTGTGGAGATTGTCGGCAGAGCCAGCGATCAGTCGGAGTATCCGATTATTACCCGCCAGATCCTCTGTATGCACTCACGGCTGCCCAACGAGGTAAATCAGGCGATCGTTGATCTGGCCGCTCAATATCCTCAATACGTATGTGCCGTGGATCTGGCCGGAGGCGACACCCAATACGCAGAACGACTGGACGAGTTTGTGGCGCTGTATGCCAAAGCCCGAGAACTGGGACTCAATACCACTGGCCATCTCTACGAAACCACCGAGGGCTGCTATCCCGAACTGCTGCCCTACCTGATGCGCATTGGCCATGGCGTGCAAATTCCCCTGAGGCACCCCCAGTTATTGCGGGAGGTGGCGGCGCGGGGTCAGTGTCTGGAAATTTGCCCTACCACCTACATCAAGACCGGCACCCTGGAGGAAATTCGCCAGCTCAAACCCGTGTTCGATCGCTGCTTTGAAGCCGGGGTAGACATCGCCATCTGCACCGACAACGCCGGACTCCACAACGTGCGGCTGCCCTTTGAGTACGAAACTCTACTGACTCAGGACGTCATCGGCTTTGACATGCTGCGGGCCTGCCAGGAAGCGGCCTTCCGCCATGCCTTTGCCTGGCCTCACCAGCGCCAGCCCAGCTCGGTGATTACCGACCTGCTGAAGGATCAGCTAGACGAATACCGGGGCGGCGACAGCAGCCAGGTTACTCTGCCATAAGTCGTCTACAGAGCCAAATCGCAGTCCGCCGCTGGCAGCTATCCTCCCGCAGGAGCATGACCTGATCGTGCCTTGATCAACCGGAGCAAGAAATTAGTATTTCAAGTCTCAGTTCAGAGCACGGTTGCGGTCACAATCCGCAATAATGGAAGGGTTTTCGAATTATTAACCCGATCGCCATGCGTACCCATTATTGCGGCCAGCTGCGGGCCAACCACATCGGTGAAACCGTCACCCTATTTGGCTGGGCGGATCGTCGCCGCGATCATGGAGGCGTGGTGTTTATAGATCTGCGCGATCGCACCGGTATCGTCCAGATCGTCAGCGATCCGGAGCGCACCCCCGACTCCTACAAAATTGCCGACCAGCTGCGAAACGAATATGTGGTGAAGGTAGTGGGCCGAGCCAGCCGCCGTCCCCCTGAATCACTAAACCCAAAGCTACCCACGGGGGAGGTGGAAATCTATGCCGACTCCATCGAGCTGCTAAACGCGGTGCGGGGGCAGCTGCCCTTCCAGGTGTCCACCGCCGACACCGAGCCAGTACGAGAAGATCTGCGGCTGCGCTACCGCTACCTGGATCTGCGGCGGGAGCGGATGGCGAAGAATCTGCAAATCCGCCACCGGATTATTCAGGCGATTCGTCGTTTTTTGGAAGACCAGGAAGGCTTTATAGAAGTCGAAACCCCAATTTTGACCCGCTCTACCCCCGAGGGAGCGCGGGACTTCCTGGTGCCTTCGCGGGTGAATCCAGGAGAATTCTTTGCCCTGCCCCAGTCCCCCCAGCTATTCAAGCAACTCCTCATGGTGTCTGGGGTCGATCGCTATTACCAGATCGCCCGCTGCTTCCGAGACGAAGACCTGCGGGCCGATCGCCAGCCAGAATTCACCCAGCTGGACATGGAAATGAGCTTTATGGGCCAGGACGAAATTCTGGATCTCAATGAAGCCCTGATGGCCCACGTGTTCAAGGCAATCAAGGGCATCGATCTGCCCCGCCCCTTCCCCCGGCTGACCTACGCTGAGGCGATGGATCGCTACGGCAGCGACAAGCCCGACACCCGCTATGGCCTGGAACTGGCCGATGTGTCGGATGTACTCAAAGATTCCGGTTTTAAGGTGTTCTCAGGGGCGGTGAAATCCGGCGGCATCATCAAAATTCTGCCGATTCCTGGCGGCAACGAAATTATTTCTAACGTGCGAATCAAGCCCGGTGGGGATCTGTTCAAAATCGCCGCCGATGCGGGCGCTAAGGGATTGGCCTACATTCGAGTGCGGGACGGGGGCGAAATCGACACCATCGGGGCAATTAAAGACAACCTCACCCCCGAGCAGACCCAGGAGATTGTGAGCCGCACTGGGGCGGAACCCGGCACTCTGCTGCTGTTTGGGGCGGGACTTCAGGAGGTGGTCAATGCCAGCCTCGACCGGCTGCGGCAGGCGATCGCCCGCGAGATGAAGCTGATCCCCGAAGACAAGGTGAACCTGTTGTGGATCACCGACTTCCCGATGTTTGAGTGGAACGCCGACGAACAGCGATTGGAAGCCTTGCACCACCCCTTCACGGCTCCTCATCCCGATGATGTGGCGGATCTGAAAACGGCGCGAGCGGTCGCCTATGACCTGGTATTCAACGGCTACGAACTCGGTGGTGGTAGCCTTCGGATCTATCAGCCCGACATTCAGCAGCAGGTATTTGACACCATCGGGCTAGATGAAGCCGAAGCCCGCGATAAATTCGGCTTTTTGCTAGAGGCGTTTGAATACGGCACCCCGCCCCATGGCGGTATCGCCTATGGCATCGATCGCCTGGTGATGCTGCTAGCGGGTGAGGAGTCGATTCGCGATGCGATCGCCTTTCCAAAGACCCAGCAGGCCCGCTGTCTACTCACTAATGCTCCTTCTGGGGTCGAAGAAAAACAGCTTAAAGAACTATACGTTGCATCCACCTACGAACCGCCAAACGAGGAAACATAGGGGATTCAAGCAATCCTTAAAACAAGTAAAAAGTTGCGAAATATAACAGGACAATACGCAACATTCCAATTCGGAAGATCGATAGATGGGGGAACGCTTAGCTCAGGCTAGGATGATCAGGTAATTGCTTCGATCAGCCCCGCTTATGTTTGTGATCATCCTGATTTTTGTCATTGGTCTAGCCCCCGCCATCATCTCGGCAGTCATGACCGTGCGATCGGATCGTCGCGCTAAGGCAGCGGGTCTGCATCCAGAAGACATGTCCAGCGGTGGCCTGCAAGCCCTGCTGGATCGCGATAATGACCTCCACTATGTGGATGGCTTGGGCTATATGATCGGCGACGTGACCTGTGATCTAAACGCGCGATCGCCCTACCTTCGCTGCGCCGTTAATCCAGGTGGTCCCTGCGATGGTTGCCGAGAGTATGCACCTAAAGTGTTTGAGCGGCAATACTAATCTTTGTTCGAGTGATATCTGAAGTCTGGCTTGCAGATAGGTGAGGCTTCTCTAGCTGAATTCGGTAGCAACCCAGCCCAATTTCCACGGCAAACTTCTTTGAATTGAGTCAGAAACCCACAGTTTAAAGCAGGTTTTCTGCAGAAACAGCTGTTCCTAGGGAGAGGCATTGGTAAGTCCAAGCCAACGCCCAAGGGGCAGCTTCTGTTTGCTTTTAGGAATAATCCAGCCTGATGGGGGTTCTTAAGAAAAGCCCCCATCAGGCCGCTAACTTCTGCTTAACTTCAGCTTAAGTTCCCAATATTCAGTGGCTCATATTTGGTGGAAATCGCACACTGTATTCACGAACAAAAGCCCCAAGGAGCCTCGCATGACCCTTTATTTAGCCAAAGCCTTCAACCCCCACGACCGCAGGCGTCGCCTTGCTAAGCCCTCATTTCACTGACTTTCGGGCCTACGCCCACAAGCCCCTAGCATCCCTGCAACAACAGCTGGGCATTCAAAAATCTGCATTGGAAACGCTACGTTCAGCAGAAGCCACTTTCACCCAGCTCTAGCCCGGCGATAGCAAAGCATTGAATCCTTTCTCAATTGTGCATGGGCTGACTCAGCCTCTTGGCTGCGCTATCCATTTAACTGCCGCTCAGCCTGGACTTGACGATCGCCTGCACCTTCGAGCCATCGGCTTTGCCTTTCAGTTCTTTCATGGCAGGCCCCATTACTTTCCCCATGTCCTTGGGGGAGGATGCCCCAGTTTTGGCAATCAGCCCATCAACCACCGCCTCGATTTCTTCATCCGAGAGCTGGGCAGGCAGGTATTCTTCGATAATGGCGAGTTCTTGAGCTTCCTGCTCCGCCAGGTCGTCCCGCCCAGCACTGCGGTACTGCTCTACCGAATCCCTGCGCTGCTTTGCCAATGAGGTGAGAATTTCCAACTCCTGCTCCTCCGTCAGAGCATCCTGCCCGGAAGGGCGCACAGTGGTTTCTTTTTCGAGAATGACTTTTTTGATGCTTCGGACCGTCTCCAGCCGCGTCTTATCCCTCGCCTTCATCGCGGCTTTG
>PYEQ01000242.1 GCA_003017785.1 filamentous cyanobacterium CCP5
GCGTCGTCAGCGTGGAACGATCCACGACGCCACCCCAGATCAACCATTTCAACCGGCTGCGATCGGCCACTATCTCGGGCAGTCCGGCTCCCGGTACCAGCCTTGGCGATGCCCTCGCCGCCCTGCAAACCGCCGCCGATGACACCCTGCCCGAAACCGCCAGCACCGCCCTCGCCGGTCAGTCCCGCCAGTTTCAAGAGGCGGGCCAGTCGATTCTGCTGATCTTTGGGCTAGCTCTAGTATTCATTTTCTTGGTGCTAGCGGCCCAGTTTGAAAGCTATTTCGACCCGATTGTGATTTTGGTGGCGGTACCGCTGGCCCTGCTGGGAGCCTTCGGAGCCCTGCTGGTAGCGGGCCTTCAGCTCAACATCTTCGGGCAGGTGGGGATCATCATGCTGATCGGCCTGGTGAGCAAAAACTCGATTTTGATCGTGGAATTTGCCAACCAAGAGATGGATCGCGGCAAGACGGCTGTAGAAGCGGCCATCAACGCCGGCAATATCCGCTTTCGCCCGATTCTGATGACGGCATTCTCTACCATTTTTGGTCTGCTGCCCCTGGCCCTGAGTTCCGGCGCAGGAGCCGTCAGTCGTGCCTCTCTGGGTACCGTGGTGTTGGGGGGAATGATCGTTTCCACCCTGTTGAGCCTGTTTGTGGTGCCAGTGTTTTACGTGCTGCTGACCAAGGCCCAGCGCAAAGTCGTGGGCAGTTTTAGCTCCTCAGATTCCCGTCGCGAAGCCCAGGAATCGAGAGTATAACACCACCCCAGATCCGTCCCCACCCGTAGGGACAGAAAATGTGTTTGGGCACGGCGGTGCCGATGCCCCTACGGGACTGTCTTGTACCCTAAAAACACACTGGCTTTGAGGAATATTTGCCATGTCGTTGCCATACATTCTAAATCCCGGTGAGGGCAAGTCCGTTCAGATTCGTTCTAGCACCTGCACCTTTAAAGTCACCGGCAGCGACACCCACGGCCATGCGGGGCTGTTTGAATTCACCCTGGCTCCTGAAAGCGGCGGAGCCAGCCCTCACATCCACAAGGAAATGACTGAAATGTTCTACGTGGTGGAAGGGGAGGTGGAGCTAGAACTGGATGGGGCCAAGCAGCTAGCGTCCCCCGGCAGCTTCATGCACGTACCGGAAAACACGGCCCACGGCTTTTCGAACCCTGGCAAGACTCCTGCTAAGCTGCTGATTTTGTTCTGTCCCGCCGATCACCGGGAGGGCTACTTCGAGGGCCTAGCAGAACTGACCCAAGATGGACGCCAGCCCAGCCAGGAAGAACTACTGGAGCTGATGCACCGCTTCGATCAGTACCCGGCCTAATTCCGCTGATAGGGCCATGACGGCTTGGGGTAGTGGGCCGTGAAGCCACCCAGGTCGAAAAGAGCCCCCCTCAGAAACGGCTGAAGATTATGGATAGATCTGCGGGTAGTCGGCGGGTTCGACAAATTCTCCATCAGGGGTATCGCATTCTTTGTAGCGATAGAGTTCTAAGGCCAGTTCGCGGCCCGTCCAGCGATACTCCGCCAGGGAGCCACAGTCTGCTAAGCCGCGGCCTTTGCTAAATATCGTCAGCAGCCCGGTGTTTGGCTCAAAGTCTGCTAGGCCCGCCACCACAGCCTGACTGGCCCGAACGAACTCCCCGGTACTGTCGGGGTAAAACACATCCAGCGACAGCGGTTCCAGGGAGCCATCGGAGTGATACACAACGTAGGCATAGACCAGCTGATAGGCTGTGGTCGCACACAATAGCTCCACCAGTGCCTGATCGTCCATGGGATATACCTGGGACTCCCCGGCTGCCGGTTCTGGCTGAAAGGTGCCATCGCAGAGATCGAGGGCTTCTATCTGGTCATATACCGTTTGCAGAATCGCCTCGTTTTCAGGCAAATCGCCCGTCTGGGCTGGAGCCGCGGCTGTTCCCGGCGTACTCTCCGAGGAGGTTTCCGGGCGATCGCTGGGTACCGTACAGCCGGAGAGGGTAATCAATACCAGGGCGGCTATGGCTGTCAAGAACCGGCCTTGGTGGCTTGGGCTCTGCTGCAGTGGGATAGGTCCCATGGGATCTCCTGAATATGTGTCGGCCTCAACGGGGCCTACCTGCCATGACGTCAATTAGATCCGGGATGAGCCCTGCAGGGCGATTGTAGCGGGTCAGGGGAAAAGCCGTATCGCCCGTTACAGTTGGTTGAGACTTTATCCACGTCCCGCCTGCATCAACTTCCCGTGAATATGCCAGGAGAAACCAGCGATCGCCCCTACCCTTCAGCCATCCTAAACATGTCTGACCTATGACCAGTTCCTATAGCGAACCCCTTATACAAAACCGCCCCCGGTGCGCTGAGCGCATCGGGGGTTATTCAATGGGGCCACCGGGCCGAGGCGGCGGTCAGCCCCAGCCCAGAGCGTTAATTGCCGTACATAAATTCCCACAGGATGGGTTCCCAGCCGTAGGCTTCCCCTTGAGAGCCCACGTGGCCCAGGCCAGGGAAGGGCATGTGGGGCACCATCACCAGTCGGCGGCTGTCAGCGATCGCCTCCAGCAGCTGCTTGCGGGTTTCTATCCCCTGTTTAGGATCGGTGTCAAACACCACTTCCCAATTGGGATGCTCAAGGTTGAGCGGATCGCTAAAAAAGACGTCCCCCGTGGCAAGCAGGCTGTCTTCCCCCGAGGTAATCAGGTAGGAGACCTGGCCAGGGGTGTGGCCAACAGAGGGAACCGCAGTGATGCCAGGAACAATCTCTGCACCCAGGGCAAAGCGGGTGGTGCGATCGGCGATCGCCGTCAGCCGTTCTTTAGCGACCCCCACCAGGGTGGCCTGGGTCTCCTGATCCAGAAGAGAATTGGGCATCGTCACCGTCGGAGCCTGCCAGAAGTCCCACTCCGGTTCAGATATGTAGTACTCCGCATTCTTAAACGCCAATTCCCCCGCATCGTTCAGCAGCCCGCCGATGTGGTCGGCATGGGCGTGGGTCAAAAGGATAGTGTCAATGGAATCAGCCGAGATCCCTGCCGCCTCTAGGTTTTGGACGAGGTAGCCGACGGTGGGACCAAAGGTGTTGCCAGCTCCGGTGTCAACCAGCACCCTGTGGTCGTCGGTTTCCAGGTAGAGGGCATTGACGTAGGCCGAGAGATTGTCAGTGGCCAGAAAATGGTTCTCAAGGGCTGCCGAGGCTGCCGCCGGGTCAGCATTGGGCACAAAGAAACTGACGGGAAAGGTCAGCGTGCCGTCGTTGATCACCATGGCCTTAAAGTCCCCCAGGGTGAACCGATAAACCGCCGCGTTAGCAGGGGTGCTGATCTCCGTAGCTTCCGGGTCCTGGGCAAAGGCGTCCGGAGCCTGCCAGGTCACTCCGCCCAGCCACAGAACCAGACCGAGGCTCAGGGTGGTGATCAAGGCCATCAACCCCCAACGTCTTGAGGGTTTTGAACCGATTAAATCGTTGAACACTGTCTTCTCCTGAATGAAATGGGAATGGCATCGAGGCTGGCCAGGGTTGGGAGGCACTCGAAGCGCCTGATGACGGGGCAGGATATTTACATTTCCTGTTGGGTCGGCCGGATGATCATCTCATTAACGTCTACGTTGGCCGGTTGCTCGATCGCAAAGGCAATGGCCCGGGCGATCGCATCCGCGTCAATGGCCACTGAGTAGAGCTGATCCACCTGTTCGGCCGTGGCATCGTGGGAAATGGTGCTGGTGAGATCGGTAGCCACCGCACCGGGGGAGATATTCGTCGAGCGAATTTCACCATTGGATTCTACCCGCACCCCCTCCGACAGGGCTTTGACCGCAAACTTGGTGGCGCAATACACGGCCCCAGCGGGAAACACCTGATGGCCCGCTACGGAGGATAAATTAACAATATGGCCAGACTTTTGCTGACGCATAGTAGGCAGCACGGCCGCAATCCCGTACATGACGCCCTTGATATTGACATCGACCATCTGATCCCAGTCATCCACCTTAGTGGCATCTAGGGGAGAAAGGGGCATCAGCCCGGCATTGTTAACCAACACATCGATGCGGCCATAGGCCTGCTGAGTGGCCTGGGCCAGCGCTTCCACCTGGGCCCGATCGGTGACGTCTGTAACCTGGTATTTGGCGGTACCGCCGTCTTTCTCGATTTCCGTTGCCAGTTCCTTGAGGCGGTCTTCCCGTCGAGCCGCCAGCATCAGCTGGGCTCCCGTTTTGGCCAGCCGTCGGGCCGTTGCTGCGCCAAGGCCGCTGCTAGCCCCGGTAATGATGATTGCTTTGTGCTTTGTCTCAGACATGGGTGCCCCTTATCTATCAACAATTGATTCCGTTGATCGAGCAAGTGAGGAGATAGACATTGCCAAAAACCAATGACCGGGGCACTGCAATCCTGTTCCGCTCAGCCGCCAACGGTAGCCAGTCGTCTACCAACCTGTAGCGTGCGCTGTCTTTAGCCCTTTCTTAATCCAACCAGCGACAGATATCGACCTGACTTTTCCTCAGCCCATTGTGGGAAACCGCTGCCAGATTCTCCCCTGCCCCTATCCGGAGACCTGCTGGACGTATCGGTTCACCAGAATATCGATGCCGGTGATGGCGGTGCCGACGACGACGGCGTAGGCTCCCAAATCCAGGGCTTGGCGGACCTGCTCGGGAGAACTGATGCCCCCTTCGCAGATCACGGGGACAGCTAGTTTTTCGCCCATCTGATGCAGCAGGTCAAAGCCAGGGGGGGATAAATGACGGGTAGCAGCGGTGTAGCCATAGAGGGTGGTGCCGACCCAGTCAGCCCCGCAGCCAGCGGCGGCGATCGCGTTCTCCAGGGTGTCTACGTCCGCCATCACGGGTTTCCCTAGCTCTGCGTGAATGCGGGCAATTAGCCTAGCCAGGGATTCGTCACCGGGGCGAGGCCGATCAGTCGCGTCAATGGCAATGATGTCGGCTCCTGCCGCCGCAACGGCTTCTGCGTGGACAAACTGAGGGGTGATGTACACCTCAGATTCTGGAAATACCTGCTTCCAGAGGCCAATAATCGGTGCGTTGACCTGAGCCCGCACCGCTTCGATATGGGCTGGAGTGTCGATGCGTACCCCAGCCGCCCCTTGATTGATAGCGGCTTTGGCCATGGCCGCTATCACCACCGGACTGTGCAGGGGCGACTCCACCGGAGCCTGGCAGGACACAATCAGCCCACCTTTCAATTCATCCATTGGGCTCGCCATATCAGCAGCAAAGTCTCAGAGGCAACCATTTAGACATTTAATCCAAATGCCAAATCCATCCAATCATAAAACTCTCGCCAGGCCGACCAGTTACCAACGATATCGGCGAGGATGCTATAGCCAGTCGCCGAGGGATGGGGCACCGTCTCCTGCAGCCGCTTCTCGCATCCAAAGGGGGGAATGCACCAGGGTCGAAAAAACCGGCAAATAGGGCACAGTCAGCGCATCACAAATAGCGCCAAAGTCTTCAGATAGGTTTCGGATGCGGCCATCCGAGGTTGTAGTAGGTCAATTCAAGGGCGGGACGCTGGGCCTGGGCGCAAATCCGTCCGGTCCACCCGAGGCAGGTAGGATCACCGGTACCGTTGACGAAAGAGTCACCCACAAAGCAGATACGCCTATCGATTGGGCGATCGCCCGCCCCAGGCTAATAGTTGCAGGCGTCCCCCTGGCAGTAGGGATACTTGGGCAGATAGGTAAAATCGCGCTTGCCGAAGAGGGTATAGCGGTTGTCGCGAACCACCTGGTAGAGCTGATCGCCAGCGGGTTTCATGCCGGGCAGCGATCGGTAGGCGTTGACGAAGACGTTTCCCAGGGGTAGCAGGTTGCCGATTTCTTCAACGGCATCGCTGCCCTGCCAGCGGCGTTCTGGCTGCTGCGAATCAATCAAAATCATGCCTGCTTCGCAATCCTGGCTGGTGATTCCGAACTCTGCGAGAGTCGCCTCCTGCTGCATAGGCACGTAGCGAAACTGGTCGCCACCGTCCAGGGTTTCCAGAAGCTGCACCAGGGTGACGCAGAGGTTGCAGTTGCCGTCGTAGATTACGAAATACATGGAGGCTCAGGGAGTAAGTTGGGCGTTGTGTTTGTTTTCTATTGTAAAGAGTCTTTCATCGCCCTCCACACCCGCTCCGGATTCATCGGCAAGGCATAGAACCGGGCATCAGTAGCATGGGCGATCGCGTTAGCGATCGCCGGTGCCGCGCAATTGGTCGCAATTTCCCCCAGCCCCTTAGCCCCATATGGGCCGAAGGGATCGTTGGTTTCGATCAGGTGGACTTCGACAGGCGGCACGTCTTTGGCTAATGGAATCCGATAGGTGCGGGGGGAGGGATTCAGAATCTGGCCGGACTCGTCCCAGACCAGTTCTTCAGAGAGGGCATAGCCCATACCCATGACGACGCCACCGACGGCCTGACCTTCGCAGATGCGGGGATTGATGGCTTTGCCCAGATCAATCGCGTGGACGGCCCGCAGTACCTGGACTTTACCCGTGGCGGGGTCAACTTCGACCTCAACCCCCAAAATGGCGAAGGTGAGGGAAGCGTGGTCGGCGGTGAGGGCTTCGGGGGGGAACTTGCTGGCGAGATCGGCCAGGGAGATCGAGGCAGTGGGGGATTGGAGGCGATCGCCCGTCAGCGTCAGGGTATCGACAGAGATATCCAGCAGAGGAGCTGCCAGTTCAAATAGCTGGGCCTTTAAAGCCTCTGCTGCCAGTCGCGACGCCTGCCCGGAAATGTAGAGGGTGGCTGAGGCGTAGGAACCGCCGTCAAAGGGGGTGCGGTGGGTATCGGCAGCGACGAGAGCCATCTGGGCGATGTCGGCTTGCAGCACCTCCGCCGCGATCTGGCGCAGGGTGGTGTCAGACCCGGTACCCACGTCTACCGCCCCGGTCCGCATTTCGTAGCGACCATCCGGCATCAAGGTCAGCCGCACCCCTGCCGAGTGGATTTTGGCGAGACCACTGGCCTGCATGGAAACGGCATAGCCTACCCCCCGCTGGCGATCGGCAGGAGCGGGACGAGGTCCGGGTGGCCCCAGGGTTTCGCTAACCCGCTTCA
>PYEQ01000243.1 GCA_003017785.1 filamentous cyanobacterium CCP5
GTTGGGCTTGGCCACGGCAACAAGTTCGCCAGAGCGCGAGTGATCAAGATGGAACTCTTGCTTACCCACCTCGTCGAGAACGTAGTCGATACCGTCGGCGTCTTCTAGCAACTGTTTCACAATGGGCATGACGGCCGGGTCGTTGATATAGACATGAGCAAGCTGATGATCCGCCACTGCAAATGCCTGGCTGGCTCCTGCATCCAGCAGTTCGAGGCCGAGTTCTTCTCGCACTTCCAGCAGCCCTGCCTTTCGCAGCAGACGGTTAATGTGAACCGGTTGGTCAACAGGCGTAATGCCGTATTCTGACAGCACGATCACCTGGGCACCTTGATTTTCGTAGAAGGTAATCAGGTCACCGCAGAGATCGTCAATCTCTTTCAGGTCTGTGGCGATCTGATCAGCTCCACAGCCGATTTTTTGCAGACAGTAATCCAGGTGGGGGAGATAGATTAGGGTCAGGGTTGGACTTACCCGCTGTTCGAGCCACTTAGCTGACTCGGCAATCCACTGACTGGACTCCACGGACGTAGCCGGTCCCCAAAACTTAAACAAAGGGAATTGCCCAAGTTCCGCCTGCAGCTGAGGTCTTAGGTTAGCAGGCTGAGTGTAGATATCGGGAAGCTTGCGACCATCGGCCGGATACATCGGCCGGGGAGTCACCGCGTAGTCCACCGTGGAATACATGTTGTACCACCAGAACATGTTGGCGCAGGTAAAATCAGAGTCCATTTCCCGGGCCACGTCCCAGATTTTGGGAGCCTGCACCAGATGGTTAGACTGCCGCCAAAATTTCACCTCGCAGTCATCACGAAAATACCAGCCGTTTGCGACTATTCCGGTCTGATCGGGCCAACGTCCAGTCAGATAGGTGCTTTGAGCAGTACAGGTCCTGTCTCTTATACACAGGGTAGTACCGGCTGGATAGTGGCCAGTCTTCCCGCTGTCATCCAGCGCTGGAGATTGGGCGTGTGCTCTCCGATCAATCGAGAGCTTAGACCCACAACATTAATCACAACTGTTTTCTGCATAGAATTTCTCTTAGGCCGAAATTGTTAATCATCCATTGGGAGAGGTCGGCTGGGCTGCGTTGTAATCGTTGATGTCGCTGCCTACCAGCCTGTTCCCCAGCTACATCTCGCCACTCAACCCACGGCTCAAACGGCAGCTGGCTGTGGGAGAGAAGCTAGCACCCACTCGTATTCCCGCTGAATAGAGGCCAAGATATCGAGTTTCATCTCGGGCGGGAGAACTTCCCAGGTATAGGTTTCAATTTCTAAATGGGTGCATTCAGGTATCTTCGGTAGCCGCTGCAAAATAGCCGCAATGTGATCCTGAGTCGAGGCGAAAGGCGGATAGCGATCAATAAAAATCGGTACGTGAAAATGGGTGCGCCACTCGGTCGCAGCAGTTGTCTCTAGAGCCGGTAGAGCCGTTTGTAAATCGGCATAGTGATGGAGCCCCTGGGGCGATCGCTGCTCGATCACCTGGTGCAAATAGGTAGACTCGGCAAAGGGTTTGAGTTTTTGGCGAATGGCCTGCCGCTCTATCGCAGAATCTGGAATGGGAATCCGAACCGCAGAACTGAGCTGGAACTTACCGATCGCGATGCCAGCCTGCTGAAACTTAGCGATCGCCTCCGCCGGATCTTCATATTCCACAGCAAAGTGACAGGTGTCATAGCAAACCCTGATATGCCGCCGCAACCAGGTTTCTGCCAGGGCGATGCTAATACCGTAATGGCGCTGCAGATAGGCCCCGCCGACGGGCAGCAGCCACTCTTGGAAAAAGGTAACGACCTCATCAGCATTTTCGAGCAGGGCATCTGGCTCAGGTTCCAAATCAAGGTGAAGGAGCTTCCCTTGGGTGGCTTCGAGGTGCGCCATCTCAGCGGTGAGCTGGGCTAGATGCAGGCTGCTAGCTTCAAACACGGCCTGTCTTTGGGCTGGGTCTGACTGCCACCAGGGCTTATAGGACAGGGGCACTGTCGAGATCCCACCATCTACATTGGCGGGGAGGAGGGCCGCCAGAATAGTGATTAACCGCTGGGTATAGGCCAGTCGTTCGCGCTGGGTCCAGTCAGGGGCGTAGACCTGATCTTTGACCACCTGATGGTGAAATCCTCCGTAGGGAAACCCATTCAAGGTGAACACGTAGCAGTTGTGATCGATTAGCCAGGCTTGGAACTGAGCCAGGACATCGCCAGAAAGGAGTTCTTCGCTGGCAATACTCGCTAACCGCAGGCCAATGCCAAAGGCAGCCTCAGGGGCGAGATTTTGCTTGAGCTTGAGGGTATGGGTCTGCAGGTTATGAAAAACGCTGGCCCAGTCTTCACCGGGATGGATGTTGGTGCAGTAGGTCAAATGATGAAGGCGATCGCCGAAAATATGCATACGTCTAGAATTCGTGATTACAGCTGGGCCAGAATGGCGATCGCCTCTCGGTAACGATCTAAATCAACCTGATGGACTTCCATCCCGACGCCGATATCCTGCAGCAGAGTCAGGGTCAGCTCACCCCCGAGGTGTTCCCGAAACTCACTCAGTCCTCGAAATAAAGATTCTGGATGATCAGGATCATCGAGATGGCTGGAAAGCTCTGGCACATACAGGTCAAAACCCAGGGTTCTAAAGGTGGTGCAGATACGCTGCCATGCCGTCTGCGAAAGCAGGTCCGCTAGATAGGCATAGGTACAATCCAGCATGATGCCGATCGCCACGGCTTCTCCATGGCGCAGCCTGTAGCGGGTGAGATGCTCCAGACGGTGGGCTGCCCAGTGACCAAAATCAAGGGGGCGGGAGGAACCCATCTCAAAGGGATCGCCGCTGCTGGCAATGTGATTTAAATGGAGTTCCGCACAGCGCCGTACGGCTGACTGCATCGGGGCCATGGATCGTCGAGCGATAGCCACCGCTGATTCTTCGATGGCTTCAAAGAAAGCCCGATCTTTAATCAGCGCAACTTTGAGGGCTTCAGCCATGCCTGAGCGCCAGTCGCGATCGTCCAGGGTGGTCAGAAACGAACAGTCATTCAGCACGGCGTAGGGCGGTGCAAACGTACCCAAAAAATTCTTTTTACCAAAGGTGTTGACGCTATTTTTGACCCCAACCCCGGAATCATTTTGCGCCAGCACAGTGGTGGGGACTCGAATCAGACGAACACCCCGGTGGGCGGTGGCAGCGGCATAGCCCACCATGTCTAGCACGGCTCCACCACCAATACCGACCACATAGGAATGGCGACAAAGCCCGACTGCATCCATCTGCCGTTGCAAATGCTCGATCAGCAGAGGATCGTTCTTGGCCGCCTCTCCCCCAGGCACTAGCAGCGGATTTCGGGTCAGGGTCAAGTCGGCAGAGTAGCGATCGCTGTAGGCGACAATTTGCGCCGCCAACTTAGGATGATGGGCCAGTAGACCGTCATCCACAATCACCATGATTTTTTTAGGCCCAGCTTCACCATCCGCTGCGAGCACATCTGCCAGCAGCGAGTTGTCGAGGTCAAATAGGTTTTTAGTGAAGTGAACGTCGTATTGAAATGCTACGGCAAAGCGTTGTCGAATCGGCTGAAACAAGCCAGTTTGCTTAGCATTAACACCTGCAGCGTTGGGAAAAGTAGCAACCACAATAACCACACCTTACTTGTTAAAAGAGATTTCTGAACCAGACCTAGGTCACGGCGAACAATCGAGCCAGAGCCATCGACAGCGGTAGCAAAGCCAGCACCACCAGTCCGTAGATCACCCCGGCAAAACCCGCTGCGATCGCCGCATCCAGCACAATTAACGCCAAAATTCCAGACTTTACCGCTTTCCGGACCGTAGCCGGACTCGGATCCTGGGTGGCCCCAATAAAAGCGGGCAGCACCAAGCCGGCAAATAACGCTCCATAGGGCAAAGCCGGTAACCACTGATAGTCAGCTAGGGCGCTCAGACCAAATATGCCGCCAAGCACGCACACAACCAGGGCAATTGCTAGCAGCCCCGTCTGTTGCTTCCCGCCTTCTACCTCTCCCTGGCTCACAGCCGTCACCGCTGCAATGTAGACGACAGGAATGAGGGCTAAGAACCACCTCTCGGTCACCATAGCAGGGACAATACTCACGCCAAGCAGCCAGTTGCCACCCCGACATAGCCCCATATTCAGAGGCCCCAGCCAGCCCTGATGTTTTCCCAAAGAGTCATAGGTAAGAGCCGCTAGAGCCACCGCTGCGGCCACACCGGCACTTAACCAAGACACTTGAGCCGCCGCCAGAATCCCCAAGATTAGGAGAATACAGCCTAAAGCTGCTGCCCCTGACAGAGAGACGCGGCCACTAGGAATCGGACGTTCAGGACGTTCGATGCGATCCAGGTCTGCATCGAAGACGTCGTTAAAAACAACGCCACCGCCATACAGGCCGCTAGTTGCCAACAGCAACCAGCCCAACGGAGCCAGTTCACCGCCTAGACCACCAGCCGCCGCATAACCCACACCGATGTCAGCCCAAGCAGTCACAATATTGGCCGGTCGCATCAGCTGTAGATAAGCCCAACCGGAGAGCGATCGCATGCTTAGGGTTTCCACAAAGCCCCCTCGATTACAAAAAATGAAAACCAGTGAGAAACAAAAGCTTAAGAATCATCAAATCATTAACTTCTAAGCCCCTGATTCAAGGGCCTATCTAGATACGACTAGCGGATGATCATAGATTCTTTTTCGGGGTCATAAACCGCTGGCGTTTGCCCTCGCAGGACTGAATTACCGCTGTAGAGTTGCCGCTGGTCAATTGCCGGCGGATTTAGCCAGTCATCTTCCTTAATTTCGCCGCTCTGGCCGTAGGCTTTGAGGGCATTGCCGTAGCAAACTGCGACGACTTGTTCTTCTGGGATACCGCTGTCCAGCATCAGCTGAGCGGTCTTTGGGACAGCCAAAGGGTCGCTCATCCCCCAGTCGGCAGCGCTGTCAATCATGATGCGATCGCTGCCATATTTTTTGACCACCTCTACCATGCGCTCATTGCCCATTTTGGTGTTGGGATAGATGGAAAAAGCACACCAAAATCCTCGATCAATCACTTCTTCAACGGTTTCTTCATTGGCGTGGTCGATGACCACCTGTAGCGGATCAATACCATGCTCAAGACAAATATCCATACTCCGACTGGTGCCCTCTTTTTTGTTGCGGTGGGGCGTATGTACAAGTGCCGGCTTGTCAATTTCCTTAGCCAAATCTAGCTGCAATCGGAAATACTTTTCTTCCGCTTCGGTCATGTCATCAAAACCAATTTCTCCAATGGCTACCACCCCTTCTTTACAGGCATAAAGAGGCAGCAGCTCCATTACCTGTTCAGCCAAGGCTTCGTTGTTAGCCTCCTTAGGGTTAATAGACATAGTGCAATAATGGCGAATGCCAAACTGCGCGGCGCGGAACCGTTCCCAACCGATCAGACTATTGAAATAGTCTTGAAACGTACCAACATTGGATCGGGGCTGACCCAACCAAAAAGCTGGCTCAATCACGGCAACTACCCCGTACTCTTTCATTACTAGATAGTCATAGGTAGTGCGGGAGGTCATGTGAATGTGGGGATCAATGACCATTAAATCTTTTGATAACATGGAATTTCCTTAAATCTAAAAATAAGAAATTAGACGCTCGAGTGCAAAACTGCTTAATTTTGGAATGCTTATCTTTGCTACAAGAGAAGCAAGTTTATAGCCTATGGATAGGTCAAGCTAAATTGCTTCCAAGTCAGCTGTCCCATTTCAATTTGGTGCTTCAAAGTAGGAACTGTGTCTAGTAAAGCCTGGGCATTAGAGTCAGCTGCACTAGCGCAGGCAAGGGCCCCTGCCTGTTGCTCAAAGGGCTCTGGGCTATGGAGCAGTCGCTCCAAATCACTCACCATGGTTTCCTTGACGAAGGGACCAAGCGCTCGCCACAGCTGAGGATTGACGGATCGCCCTGCTGCCCAGCGCTCATGGGCATAGTCGGACAACATCTTCGCTAGTTTGGCGTTTGTGCGCTGATCTAGCCTCTGGATTTGGCTCAACTCACTTCCAACAAATAGGGCTTTGAGCACCATTTGGTTCCAGGCAGCTTCGTCAAAGTAATCGGCAGGATAAGGATTTTGGAGCGCGATCGCGTTGAAAACCGCAGTGATATTGGTGCGTAACCCATCGATGGCTAAATCAATAAAGCAATCAGGATGGGGCAAAAGCGGCAGGCTTTGATAAATAGCTACCTGCTCAGCTACATCTGCAGCTGAAACTAGCTTCTTAATAGCTGCCCCATAGAGATCTGCATCTTCTGATGGAAAAGCTAATAGCAATAGCGTACGAGCCGCCTGATCCACACTCCAGTCCTGCGGATTCCAGCCCGGTCGCAGGGCTTGGGCTTTCTGGAGATCGTCTGCTGAAAGCTGCAGGTCCGCTTTCCCCAGCCTGCGAGCAACCGTACTGAATCGGGTAAACAAAACCCTCTCAGCAACCCCTGTTGAGATTTGCTCAATAGCCTGCCCTAACCAAGCGTCTGATTCCTGTGGGAGATGGCTCGTCAACCATTCCCGCAGCTGAGAAAGCACAGGATGAAGAGGCTCCAATGATTTCGAAGTTGCAAATTGAGACGTGACACCCATAGTGATTCTTTTAGTATTGATATAAATGAAGATTTGCTGCTTTATGGCAATTAGTAAAAAGCGTAAACCTCTAAACCAGAAAAACCGTATATCTGAGCTATATGAGCTTTAGAAGATTGAACAGTATCCCTTCACCCTGACCACAAACCTTTCACAGTAGCTGCGGGTTGCATCTTTACGATTACTCAGGTGCTGAGGAGTTTCAAGACAAATTTTCCAGGTTCATCAAAACTTCAGCATTGGCTTTTAAATGACTTGCAGAGTGTGCAGCTGAGCATAGAGCCCTCCACCTTGTAGTAGCTGGTGGTGATACCAATTCAATTTAAGGATGCACTTAATACAGCATTAGTAATGAAGTCCCATCCCGTCACTGAGCGAACCACG
>PYEQ01000244.1 GCA_003017785.1 filamentous cyanobacterium CCP5
GTGATAGCCCAGACAGATGCCGATGCCGCCAAACAGCCAGTGCAGCAAGATTGCCACCCCAACCGCCGACCAAGAGAAAAAGAAGGGAGCCACCCCCAGGGCAATCAAGTGAAACGCCCCGAAGAACAGGGCACTCGTCCAGTTCAAGACCCGATCTTTTTCGCCGGTCGGGGCAGGCATCGTTGATAACGTCATAAAAATCCTTTTCAGGCGTGGGCCTGTTATCCTGTAAATGCAAGCATCGCTTACATTTACAATCTAGCAACACTTGCAAAAATCTGCAAGCATTACTTGCATGATTTCCATAAATTCTTTTGCTTATGTCATCTGCGACCCGTCAACGGCTGATCGAGGCGGCCCTGGAATTGTTTCTCACCCAGGGCATCAGCAGCACCACCACCCGACAGATTGCGAACCTGGCCGGGGTCAACGAAGTCACCCTGTTTCGGCAGTTTGGAAACAAGCACGGGCTGCTGCTGTCGGTGCTAGAAGAAGCCGACCCGTTTACGAACCTGGAGTCGGCGTTTCAAGCGGCCCTCTCTCCAGCGGACGACCTGCCCCAAAGCCTGAAAATCTACGCCGATACCCAGTTGCGACGGCTAGAGGAGCGTCCTGACCTGGTGCGATCGCTGATTGGTGAGGCCGACCAGTATCCCCCCGAAGCGAGGCAGGCATTGGGGAAGCGCCTGAGCGAAGCCACCCGCTATGCTGCCCAATACTTTGAAGGGGTCATGCAGCGTAGTTCCCTGGCCCTGGCCCTCTCCCCGACGCAGCTGGCCAGCCTGATTCACACCCTGCTGCTGGGCTATGCGGTGATTGAGTTCACCAGTGAAAAGCAAGACCTGTGGGGCGATCGCGGCGAGTTTTTAACCGCTCTGCAGCAACTGTTTCTTCAGACGGCTCCCAGCGAATCAGCACTGGCCGTTTTTGAACCTGCTGAGCCACCTGCCGTGATGGATCTGCCCGCTCCCATCGTCCACGGAATCATCCAGGCGGCACGCAAGTCGGACTTGCAGGACTATGCCATCGCCTATCTGCTGTTTGGGGCGGGGCTGACTAAAACCGAGATTATTCACCTCCAGCGCAGCCAGCACATCAGCGACCCCCAGCAGCAGCTTATGACCATTACCACTCCCCAGCGGCGACAGGTGCCGGTGAACCAGTGGATTTTGGGCAAGCGGTACGGATCTTACACCAGCAACCCATTGACCAAGTGGCTCAAGAGCCGCAAGGACGACCACAGCGCCATGTTCCTTGATCCTGAGGCCGCGCCGTTGTCGGCAGCAGGATTACAAAAGCGCTGGCAAAGCTGGAGCGCCGACATCAGCCTCCCCCAGTCCCCGACTCTCCTGCAGGCCCATCAGACCTGGTGTGTGGAGATGCTGATGCGGGGCATGAGCCTGGAGAACCTGAGCATTCTTACCCGGCAGGCGGTGGATCAGCTCCAGCCCTATGAGAAGCGAGCTAAAGAAAAAGCGGCTTTGGAAGCAGCGATTCAGCTAGATCGCAAGCCCCAGTAGCATGTCTCCTGTTCGGGAAGCAATTAGCCAGCAAGGTCCAGAAAAGAGGGGGAGCAAGCTCTACCAGCACGATTGTGATTCTTGCAAAAAAGCTGGCTTTGCCCTTAACAAAGCCAGCTGATGAGAAGCATGAGCGGACAAACTAGGCGGCTAGACCGCTGAGGATACCAGACTGGCCCTCCAGCGCCAGAAACACTACGGATTCCTGGGTGTGGTTCAGCTCCGCATCTAGGGACTGTTCCTCCGCCACTCGGACACCGAAGCTGGCTTTGCCAATCGAATCCAGCCGCAGATTGGCGGTATCTGCTCCGTAGAACGAGCCCAGCTTGGCAATCAGCGACGGAGCCGCATCAAAGTTGGCGTTGAAGGCAACCGTGGCGCGATCGCTGGCATAGCGACGGCCCGTGGTTTGGCTTTGCAGCAGGGTATCACCATCGTTGGCTACTCCGGCGGCGATCGCCAGCCAGCCCACCGCTTCGCTCACGTGGCTACCCTGATTCAGCGCTTCCTCCTCCTGCAGACCAAAGTTAAAGCCGGTGGGAGCCCGGTCTTTAACCCGGGTGATGACCCAATCGCTGCCGTTGTAAGTTTGCACCTGGGAGAGCACCGTGGGCGCGGCGTCGAAGCCAGCCAGATTCACCGAGTCAAAGCCAGCGGAGGTCAGCCGGTTGGAGCTAGTCGTGCCCGCCGACAGCTGGGTGCCGTCGCTCAGCTGCCAGTCCCCCGCTTCCACCACCATGTAGGAAACCTGTTCGTTGGTGTGGTTGCCGTCCTTGTAGTTAGGCTCCTGGAGGCGAATCTGAAAGGAGTCACCGCTAACGTTGCGCAGGCGGGTCGTCGCCGGATCGCCGCCGTTGCGGGTGGGGTCGGACACGATCACCACCGGATTGCTGTAGGTCTTGTCGAGAATGACAGTTTGCCATTGGTGGTTGAGGGTGACGTTGCCGTATTCGCCAATCGTAGTCAGGGCCGGACTTTCAGGAGCCAGATCGCTGAGAGCCGGATTGGGCGACGGGTTGGTGGCCGGGGTCGGCAGCTGATCGGTGGCCAAATCAAGCTTGAGGTTTTGCGACCCGATGGTCACCGTCTGCCGGATGGTCTGGTTCAGGCCGCTACCGGAGAATGCTACCTCGTAGGTGCCGGGGGCAAGGGCCACCTGGTAGCCCCCCGAACCGTAGGTACTGGTCTGAACGGTGGCCCCGTCGGACTGGCGAGTGGCGGTGATGGTAATGCCGCCCAGGCCCTCCCCCACGGTGTAGAAGTCATCGTCAATCACGCCGTCATCGAAGGCAACGCCGGTCAGAAAAACCTTGCTGCCGGATTTGGCAAAGTTCTGGGTGGTCATGACGGCGTTGTAGCCGCTGAACTCCCCAGTCAGGGCACCGATGCCAATTTCGCGAAAGCTGCCGTTGAGCATGTTGCGGCGATGGCCAGAGCTTTTAAACAGGCTCTCATGCTGGCTACCGACAGAGGTGGTGACGTTAGGAGTGCCCGTGGTGCCGCGCCAGGCGATATTTTCGCCCCAGGTCCAGCTGCCGGTGAAGGCGTAGCCCGCCTCCGCCATGCGATCGCCCGCGCTG
The DNA here is from genome assembly GCA_003017785.1 of filamentous cyanobacterium CCP5. Classification (GTDB taxonomy): domain Bacteria; phylum Cyanobacteriota; class Cyanobacteriia; order Phormidesmidales; family Phormidesmidaceae; genus CCP5. Next base: position 3,101 of record PYEQ01000244.1, read on the forward strand.
CTACCGCCAGCCCCCGTATGGGAAAAGGTGTCGGTATCCAGCATCCACTGACTGTGATCGCGAGCAGAGCCAATCAGGTTTGGGTTAAAAGCCAGGGGCTGCTTTTGAGCAGCAGAGATGGTGCCAGAGAGCAGCCCTTGGTTGAGATCAATGCCATAGAGAACGGCTTCAGCGGTGGGATCGAGGCGGGCTCGGTTCACCAGCTCCAGCATGTACTGCTCTTGCGCCGTAGGTTGAGCCATAGGATAAAACTCCGTGGGGAATAGCAACACACGGCAGATACACCCACTTGCAGACTCCATAGGCTCCGCTGACTAGACGTAAAGCGATCGCATTAAAGTTCCCGTCGCGAGAATTTCAAGCTCCTGTAGCGACCAGGCCGAGACAGCTACGGGCCTGTCTAGTGAGGTCTTCCACCAAGGCAACTGGCGGATCGATTCGTAACAATAGAAGCATCGACCGCGACCTAACAATTTGCCTGTGTCTAGTTCTTTGCACCCCGCTGACGCCGATAGCTCCTTTACTCTGCTGGAGGGCCGATACCTAGGTTTGCGCCCCAAGCAGGGCAGGCCCAAGTGGCTGAAGCTTAAAACCAAAAGCGGCAAAGTTAAGGTGAGAATTCCTAAGCCGATGCGGAGCTGGATTGCAGCAGAACTGGAGCCAGACGCCCTGATTCAGGTGTGGGCCAAGGCGAAGAAAAAGACCTACAAAGCCGTGCAGGTGATTCCGACCGGAGGGGCCGCCGCCATTGCCCCGCCCCCGGTCAAGACAGAACCTATGGTTCATACCCTCAAGGTCTGCATGAAAGGCAGCTGCCGCAAGCGGGGTAGCGGAGACGTTTGTCGTGCCCTAGAAGCTGCCCGCGACCAGCACCCTGAAGGCGACGCTATTCGCATTGAGAAAACCGGCTGCCTGAAATGCTGCAAGAAAGGCCCCAATGTTTGCGTTCTGCCAGAAAAGAAGCTGCTGCACCAGGTTGAGGTAGAACAAGCAGAAAGAATTCTCGCCGCCTATTAACTTCTGAGACGGTTTCTCCTGGACGTTACTTGATTTTCGTATCATGAGATACAGAAAGTATTGAGGCCGCCGCATGAATTTCGTAACTTCAACACCTCAGATTAACCGGACTGGGAAGATTCCCTTCCTGCCTCGGGTCAATGAGTGGGTGGATTTGCGGGACGTCATGCCGGGTTATGGCTACCATCAAGCCCTGTTGCTGTGCGAGTTGGCGGATGATCAGTGGAGCGCTTGGGTGCCAAATCATGGTGAGACGGTGCTGCGGCGAGATCAATTTATGGTAGCGCTGGAAGACCAGTGATCTGAATTTTCATAGTTGCCCTTGGGGGGCTCCGAACCTGTACGGGTAAATAGCTGTTTCCCTCAGGCTAAGGGCGTATCGTATCGGAAGAAGTCGGAATCGTACCAAGTTTTCAACGGTTTTAATTCAGGTTGGATAGACCGTGAGGGGCACGGCAATGCCGGTACCCCTACGGATTGGGGATATGCGGGCAGGATTATAAGCTATTCAGAAAAAGTCGCAAATTGTCTACGGCTACGTCTCAATAACTGCCTGCCTAGCAGCACGCCACCGATGCCCACCAGGGCCATTTCGAAGGCTGGTTCAGGTACAGAAGCATATTCAAATTCTTCCCCGGCTAGAGCTGGCGTCAGCGTTGGAGACTGGCGGAACATCGTGGCCTGCTCAAAGGAGTAAGCTAACCCCAGTAGCTTTGATTCGCTGTAGGGTCGCCCGGTGAGGGACAGGGTAACCGGCAAACCTTGGGAACCAAAGCCCGCGGGAACAGTGATATCCGGTAGTCCGGTGGAGCTGGCGAATAACGCCTGACGGGAGGGCGGATTACCGGGTGGATCGACAAAGGTTGGATCGCTAACGCCGATCGCTGGCCGCGCAAAGGTATCTACCGTCGGAAACAGAAACGCATCCAGGCTGAGGGAATCGAGCCTTTCAATGAGCGTATCCCTGAGAAATGGTGCAATGACCTCAGCGACTTCTAAATAGTCTGCAACTTCTGTTTCTCCCTCTTCGACGGATCCTCGCAAGGTTCCTAAAATTCGGGAGGGGGTTTCAGACTCAGCGATCGCCGGAGACTCCAAGATGGCAATCAGCTCTTCTAAGGTCTTTGGATATTCAGGGGCCAGAGTAGCCAAATACTCTTCTAGATAAATTTCCTGCTCCACGTCGATCGCGGTACCGTACACCCCGCTGAGGGTGCTCAAAAACTCATTTTCGAAGGAGATTTCAAAAATCTCAGCTCCCAGCCCCTCCATAATGTCGATGGCATTTTCCACCAAGGCCGTCACTTCCGGATCGACACCGTTTTCTTCGCCCAGATAGTTGGTTACCACGCCCAACCTTGCCCCGTTCAACGCCATCGGATCTAAGAACTGAGTGTAATCGTCGTAGAACTTGTCTAGCTCGACGGGAGGAGCTTCGATGGGGGTGAGAATGCCGGGATTGTTAGGGTCAAACTCGGCCATCACGCCCAGAGCATAAGCCACATCTTCGACGGAGCGGGCCATCGGGCCAATCATATCCCGCGAGAGAACGAAGGGAATAATGCCGTCCAGACTCAGCAGCCCTCGTGTCGGGCGCGCACACACTAGCCCCTGAAACGAACAGGGGGTTCGAATAGAGCCGCCGGTATCGCTTCCGGTGCCGAAGGTAGCAAAGCCAGAGGCGATCGCCGCTCCGGTACCGCCACTAGAACCGCCCGACTGCCGCAGCAAATTGTAGGGGTTAAAGGTTTGGCCGCCGAGGGAACTGTAGCCGGAACCAGAAATAGCGAACTCATCCATTTCGGCTTTGCCAAAGATGATTGCCCCGGCATCCCGCAGCAGATCAACCACAAAGGCATCGTCAGGGGGAATGGATCCTACCAGGGCATCGGAACCGCCCGTGGTGGGTATGTCAAAAGTATCGTAGTTGTCTTTGAAGAGAATTGGTATGCCGTGCAGCGGGCTGCGGGGACCAGTGGTTTGGCGTTCTATATCTAGAGCTTTGGCAATCTCTAGAGCTTCGGAATTGGTCGTGATGACTGAATTAATCGCTGGGCCGGTATTGTCGTAGGCATCAATTCGATTTAAATAGAGCCCAACTAGCTGCTCAGATGTGAGCGCACCGGCATCAAAGGCTTTATTAATATCGCTAATAGTTGCGTCCTGAAGACGAAAAGTAGCGGCGATCGCAGATTCGGCTGAAACGAGAATCAGCGAAGACAAAGTTACTGTGATGCCTGCAACGGTTTTCAACATGGTAAATTTTTGGGGCAAATCAAGAGTGACAAAAACATCTGTGACGTACAGCATGAAATGGTTAATTCAGTTGTCTTAGCCTTTCACCCATACGGTTCAGCTGTCTAATTCACCAAAGAGTCTCAGTAATTCCCGCAAATATCTGTCCAGGATAAACACTTGCAGAGCAAGAGTGCTCCGCAAAGGTCAAGCCGTTTTGACAAAATATGACGTAAATAAGCGTTGTGGGCAGAGCGATCACCCTTATCTCAACAGCTGGAGTGTCAAACCTCCTACTCAGAAAAAGAGAATGTTCTCACCTGGTGACTGTTTATTTTGATACAGGGGCTAACGATGGGCGGGAATTCGCTAAACCAACACAAATACCCGCCAGCAGGAAAGCGAATGCGCCAATCAGTGCCCCTGCTGATAAAGGCGTTTCCTTGAGTAAGCTGCCAAAAAGAGTTGTGGCGGCGGCCCCACCGCTGAAATAGAGGCCGGTCCCCAAACCAGCGCGATCGCTGGGCACGAGCGACAGGGCAAAGGGCAGCGTGCCATTGGCCACCAGGCTGAAAGCGCCTCCCACCAGCACCCCC
>PYEQ01000245.1 GCA_003017785.1 filamentous cyanobacterium CCP5
AGATGTGTATAAGAGACAGCCTTTAAACGGCAGCTAAACATCACAATTTCTCTACGCAAATAGATCGGCTGGAGTCAGGTGAAATATTGAGATTTACCCGAGACAGCTTGGCTCATGGGGTACAGAATAGTGGGCAGGCATGGCCTGAAATCTAGCGGGGTTTCAGGCTCTCGCCTGGGAATCCCCGCCAAGGGAGCCTTTAACCGGATAGATCAGCCCCGCTGAGGCTTTCGCGGATAGTCTGCTTCAGACGGTTGAGGGTCTCGGACGTATCGGTTTCCTGGATCACCTGGGCCATAATCGCGCTGATGCCCTGGGGTCCCCAGGTACAGCCCTGCTCCAAATAGGTACGGGCGGCTTTGCCCACCACATAGGTGCCGTAGCCCGCTGCGCTAGCCTGGGCCACCATTGCCCCTGCCACAGCGCTCAAGCTGGCGGGACTGCCTGATAGCCCCAGCAAGGCCGCCGTGGTTTTCCCTGCCCCCAGCACCAAACTGCCCAGTTCGCTGAGGAGCAGCAGCCCCGAACTCCGCAGAATCGATCCCCACAGCTTGCTGGCCTGATAGCTGGTAATCGGGAACCCGTAGAGCCTTGCCAGGGAGCGGATCATCACCAGATCCGAGGCGATGCCCCCCAGCAAATCCAGCAGGGCAAAGGGGTTGAGGGCAACCGCCAGAGCCTTGTACTGGGCAAAGCGCCAGATCAAAGCTTCTGCCTGGGGCTGATACAGCTCACCTACCTGATGGATCACCGCTGTCTCTGTTTGCCGGGCCTGATCCAGCGTATTCAAGGCAATCAGGGCAGCGGCATCTCGGCTGAGGATTCTTTTTAGCACCTGTCGCAGGTCGTCGATCTGGGGCGGCGCAGCTTCCCATACAGTGGTGGTGCGCCCATCGGGCCACTCGGTGCGGACCTGAACCGGGGCCGGATCGGCAGCGATCCAGACGATTTCATCGACAACGGAGGCCTGGGGATTGGGCCGTAGCTGGGCGGCGATCGCCCCTCGATCTAAATCCGGGTACAGGTCAGTTTTGTTAAACACCAGCAGCAGGGGCTTCTGGCAGTCCCGCAGCCGTTGCAGGGCCTCTGCCTCTGGCCCGGTTATCGCCCCCGCCACTACGAAGAGGATCAAATCCGCCTGCCCCGCCACGGTCTGGGCCATTTCCGAACGGGCTTGACCGTCGATTTCATCCAAACCGGGGGTGTCGATAAATTCCACCTGCCAGTCGGAGGGCTGTTGTCCCTCTTCGTGGGGGCTTTCCAAGGTGGGCTGCCAATAAACCGATCGAGGCCAGCGAGTGACCCCGTGGAGGGCTCCAGTTTCGAGGATTTTCTGGCCCACCAGGGCGTTGATCACCGCTGACTTGCCTCGGCTCACCAGGCCAAAGACCGCCACCCGCAGGGTGTGGCGCTGGAGGCGATCGCTGAGGGCATACAGCTCATCAAGACTCTGACGCAGAGCGGCTTTTTCGTCGGGCTGTCCCTGCCCCAACGCCTGGGTGTAACTCTGCACTAGCTGTTGAAGCTGGCGGGCACGGGCGGGTAAATCGATGGGGGAGGGCATGGTTCAGCCTCAGGTGGCCGGAACGCTGGCGCCAGGACGCAGGCGCTCCAGCCCAGCGGTGACCAGTCCTTGTAGCCCCCGCTTACTGAGCAGGAGTTCCCGTAGACGCTGACCGAGGACACCTGCCGTCAAATTGTTTTCCTTGCCCTCCAGAGCAGCCGTTTCGAGGGTTTCAATTAAGCTCAGTCCCACCATCCGGGTCAGGTAGGCAGCACTGAGGCCCTGGATCATGCCGCCCACGGCGTAGGTAGCCAGATGTCCCTTGAGGGCGATCGCCAGTGCCTGGGTAGACAGCTCCACCAGCCCCAGCTTGACCGTGAGCTGAGCCACGTTTGCCGCCAGGGACTTGGCCTCATCCGCCGACCAGCGCAGGCCGTAGATTTTGCCCAAGTCCATAAATAGCTGGCCGTTGATGGCGGCGGCGGCTAGCAGATCCAGGCTGGCCACGGGAATCGCAAAGGCACTGGCCCCGGCGGCCCACTGGAGCTGCTCAACCACGGGCATCGCCCGATCGCGGCGCAGCTGATTTAGCCCACCCTGAACTTCTTTGCGCCAGCTCTCCACCTGCCGCAGCACCGTTGCAGCGACGAGGGGCTGGGTCTGCTGAGCAGCGAGTCGCTGGATTTGATCCGGTAGCGTGCCCAGATCCGCCGGGGTGGTTTCCAGGGATTCTGCGATTTGCCCGTCGCTGCCGTGGCGACGAACCCGAGTGGGATTGGGGGCAGCGGCGATCGCCACTACCTCTACCGGCACCGCCGTAGAACCCAGTTCCACCGCCCGTCGCTGAAGCTGCTGCACAATGCGATCGCGATCGGCCGGTAGATAGTGATCCTGCTTGTTAAACACCAGAGTGACCGCTTGACCGGATTGAACGTAGCCCAGCAGCCGTTCTCTCACCGACTCCGTCAGATCTCCGGCGGTCAGCAGCAGCAGCCCATCCTGGTCCATAGCATCCTGGTCAAAGCTCAGCTCTTGCCATTCAACCCCCAGGGATTCTGTCTGCTGTAGCTCCGTGAGCAGGGCCGTTTTGCCAGTCCCCGGTTCCCCCACGATTCCGAACCGCAGTTGAGATCGATCTAGAGCCGCCAGCAAATCACCTTTACGTTGACGGTGGGTCGCAATGCGAGGCGGCCAAGGAGCTCGATTTTCTGCTGACAAATGCCCGATCGCTTCCGTTTCGAGCTGGTCAATCAAAGCGCTCACTCCGCTAGCGGCCTGCTCCACCGCTGCTCGCTCTACCGGGGTCGGCGGTTGAAGCTCTATGGCTGCTTGAGGCCGCTGCCGCTGCCACCACCACATCCCCGAACCGAGGGCGATCGCGCTCAGCAGGGTGGAGCTATCAAAAAAATTGGCGTGAACCACATCCATCAGCCAGAGGCTAGCGGACAGTCCCAGGCCGCCGATCAGAAGGGGACGCTTTGAAAACATAGAGTTTGCCGCGGGCAAAGGCCAGCTTCAGCATAGATCCCAGCCGGTTCCAGGCCGAGGAGTTAGTACAGAATACTGCCAATATTTTACAAAGGAATCGCCCGCTCACCTGGGGGGATTGCCGAAAGTCTCCCCCAGCGGGGTCCTGGCCCAATATCTGCACACAGTTAAATTTTTTCCTGCTAGCGTAGCAGTGCTATTCATTTGAGCCGGGGCACACGCCGCGTCACTGTGTCTCTTGCACAAGCTAAATTCCTTCCTTATACCCCAGGTTGTGTTTGTCAATGCTCTTCAACTTAAAAATGCTAGGGGCGATGGTCATTAGCGTAGCCACCCCGAAGGGGCTAGACCGGCCCAAAATGGCCATCGCGGCCCTTTTGGGGTTCGTCATTGCCGGATGCAGTGCTTCTGAACCCACCGCTCTTAATAGTTCTCAGACCGGGTATAGTTCTCAGACCGAGTCTGTCCCCTCTGAGGAGGCCACCAGTGCACCAGCGGACTATCCGGGCGATCGCACCTTTATGGAACCTAATATGCGGTTCGAGGTGGTTGCAGAGTCGGGCACCTGTCCCGAAACTATCGGCCTTTGGGAATTTGCCCTGGGATTTGAAGGGGGAGCCGATCACACCGTGGTCGTTGATACCCAGACGGTGGCCAGCCAGCCAGCTCAAATTGTACTGTCAGGCCCTCAGCGAGTCCTCTACGAGGCTCCCCTAAAACCTGAGCTGGCTTCCTGTTTGGCCGTGGCCCGCTCTGAATATCTGAGTATGTACACCATAACTTTTGGAGAAGGCAAGGTGCAGTTTGAGGCGGACCTCACCAATCGGGATGGTTTTTTAGAGATTCAGTATGCGGATATTTCCGCCCAGCGCCCCTACGTTCACTGGCGTGCCGCAGAATAGCCTCCTCAGACTAGTGTAGGGATCGAATAGCTGAGTTTTTGAGAATAGCTAAAGCTTTTCCAAGCTAAGAACTGGAATTTAGCCTGAGGGAATTCCAGTTCTCGAGCTGGGCTTGACATAGCCCAGGGTTTGTTAATTTTTACGCGGTTCAGAAAATATGGTTTATGAATTCCATAAATCTTCGCCATCCTATTAAGGGGGAGAACCTTCTGAGCTCGTCAGAGGACAATGGCGCGGCTAGTCGACGCCCCTAGCAACCTGATTGATCTTGGTAAATCTACCAGCCATCAATGCCGATTCTAAAAGGTTCGTAAGGTTTGTTCCCTGAGTTTTGGAGCTGCAAGCATGCGTTTTTATCTACCCCCCGGTCTGAGTTCATTACTGTCGACCATAGTTGTGATAATTTCCCTGGCCATTGTTGGTTTTCTAGGCTTTAAGGCCTGGCAAATCTATGCCAACGATCCGTCCTTAAAGCAGCTTCCAGGGCTAGTGGAAGAGTCAAAGTCGAAATAGCTCCGGCTCTCCTTAGGGGAGAGCGGCTACGGACCTGGGCTCAACCCCTGCGGGCGCAGCTTCCTTGACGGTGACGATGTCTGGCTCGGCCCAAAGAATCAGACGGGGGTCGTAGGCACTAGTCAGATAGCGATGGCGAGGCAAAATCCGCAGGGACAGTCCCTGGAGTCCGCTGGACGCGTAGCTGCCTTTCAGGCTGTAGTGGTATTGCCCCGAGGGCGTTTGATCAATCAGAACCATCGGGGTGGCAATGCCGGTGTGAATCTCCCCGTCAATATCCACATCCCCCTGGTACAGCTCAACCTGAATGTCATTGGGGGTCAAAACGCCCAGGTCCAACAGGGCGTCCACCTGAAACACCTGGTTCACTCTCAGATCCATTGATTCTGAGATGGCGATTTCGACAAAGCGCATTTCGTACCAGTGGCGACGCACGTGGCTCTGCCACTGGGCAAATTCCCGAGCGGGGCTGTAGCTCTCGGCGGCGAGGGCGTAGGTGCGATCGCTAGCCGGAAAATACCCCAGCTCAGCATAGTCTTTGACCATGCGGGCGGTGTTGAAGCGAGGGGTATTGAGCCGAATCGCCTCCTTCATCTTGGCTACCCAGCCGCGGGGGATGCCGTCTTTATCGCGGTTGTAAAACAGCGGCACGACTTCTTTCTCCAGTAGCTCATAGAGGGCATCTGCTTCTACATCGTCCTGGTAGTCGGGATCGTCATAGTCTTCCCCGTGGCCAATGGGCCAGCCGGTGCGGATGTAGTCGGCCTCATCCCACCAGCCATCGAGCACGCTGAGGTTGGGCAGGCCGTTCATCGCCGCTTTCATGCCGCTGGTGCCGGAGGCTTCCCGGGGTCGGCGGGGGTTATTCAGCCAGATGTCGCAACCAGCCACCATAGCCCGAGCGGTGTGAATGTCGTAGTTGGGCACAAAGACGATGGATCGCTCCAGGTCTTCGTCCCGGGTAAAGTGGACGATGCGACGAATTAATTCCTTGCCAGGAATGTCCTTCGGGTGGGCTTTACCGGCAATCACAAACTGCACCCGGCGTCCCTTGCCAGCTCCCTGGATGATCCGGCGAATGCGCTCAACGTCGTGGAGAAACAGGGTGGCCCGCTTGTAGGTGGCGAACCGCCGGGCAAAGCCAATGGTCAGCACAAAGGGGTCGAGCACTTCTTGGGCGGCGGCGAGCTCGTGGGCAGAAGCTCCCCGTTCTAGCAGGCTGCGGGTCAGGTGTTCTCGCACGTACACCGCTAGCTGGGAGCGGCACAGCTCATGGTTGCGCCAGAGCTCTTCATCGGGAATGGACGGCACCCGTTCCCACAGGACGGCTTCCGGGCCCGCCTGGTCCCAGTTGGGGCCGAGGTAGCGATCGTAGAGTTCCTGGTTGATTTTGGCGACGCAGCTACGGGCGTGGACACCGTTGGTAATCGCCTGAATGGGGATTTCATCCAGGGGCAGCTCTCGCCAAAGGCCACCAAACATGTGGCGAGAGACTTCGCCGTGGAGCTGGCTAACCCCGTTGACGAAGGTGGCAGTTTTGATGGCCAGCACCGCCATGCTAAACGGGGCGGAGAGGTCGCCAGTTTCTTCTCGGCCCAGGGCCAAGAACTGATCGTTGGAGAGGCCGAAGCGATGGGCGTAGCGCCCCAGGTAGTGGAGCACTTTATCCGGCGGAAACAGGTCGATACCCGCCGGGACTGGGGTGTGGGTAGTGAATAGCTGACTAGCCTTAGCTACCTGCAGGGCATCGTCGAAGGATAGGTCTTTTTCATCCATCAGCCCCCGCATCCGTTCCAGGGCTAGAAAGGCAGAATGCCCTTCGTTCATGTGGTAAGCGCTGGGGTTGAGTCCCAGGGCTCTGAGCATCTGGACACCGCCAATCCCCAGCATGATCTCCTGGTGGATGCGCATGTCGATGTCGCCGCCGTAGAGGCGATCGCAGATGTCCTGGTCGTACTGGTTATTGGGCTCGATGTTGGTGTCTAGCAGATATAGGGGCACCGTGCCCACCTGCACCCGCCAGATCCGGGCGTAAACCTGGCGACCGGGGTACTCCACTGCGATCCGCAGCTCGTTACCCTCGCCGTCGCGCTCTGGGTGCAGGGGCATGTTGTAAAAGTCGTTGATCGGGTAGCGCTCCTGCTGCCAGCCGTCGGCATTCAGGTACTGGGCAAAGTAGCCCTCCTGGTACAGCAGCCCCACCGCCACCAGGGGCAGGCCCAGATCGCTGGCCGACTTGAGGTGATCGCCGGCCAGCACCCCCAGGCCGCCCGAGTACACCGGCATGCAGGTGGTGAGGCCAAACTCCATCGAAAAGTAGGCGTAGCGCTCGCCTGGGACGGGGGCTTTGCGGTGCTTCTTGTACCAGTCGCGATCGCGCAAATAGTCCTCCAGCCGCTGGGCGGCCCGATCCATCTGGGCCAAAAAACCCTCGTCTTCGGCAATCTCGTTGAGCCGCGCCTGGTTG
>PYEQ01000246.1 GCA_003017785.1 filamentous cyanobacterium CCP5
CTTCAGATCATGCCGCCCCAGCATGGCCGACAGCAGCAGCAGGTTGTCGGGGGTATCGTCCACGATCAAAATATCGCCCTGATCGTCCTTGCCGCTCGCGTCCCTGGGAGAGGTCATGACTGTCTCCTGTGTCTGTCTCATCACAACGGTCCTGCTGCCGAGCAGTGGCGCTGCCCGGTCCTGACGGTTGCCGGCTTGTGCCCAGCGCGCGGGCTTGTCGTTTTCGCGCTGGCAAGCCCCCACGTCTGGCCTTAGATTTGCTTCAGTCATTCTCTGTGGCTGGGGGTGAGGGGCCATCGGCTTCAGGGTGCAAACAGTCGAGAATGCGATCGAACTCAAAGTTTTTAGCCCAGTTGGTCAGGGTTTGGGTGACGCTGACGGGCGCATCGAGCAGCTGCCCTAGTAGCTCAATCAGGCGGTCGTCAGAACCCGCGATCGCGGCCTGCCCCAGCGCCTGCTGCCAGTCGGCGGCCATCGTCTGCAGCCACAGCCGCAGCTCAGCGCGATCGGGCTGGGAATCGGCTGCGTTTACCACCTCTGGCCCCTCAGGGGAGCCAACCGCTGCACAGCGGTAGCGCACCGGCAGATAGGCGGCAATTTTTTGCAGCAGCCCCTGCATCTGAAAGGGCTTTCGCACAAAATCATCGCACCCGGCGGCCAAAATTTTAGCCCGTTCTTCCTCAAAGGGGCTGGCCGTAAGGGCAATAATCACCGGGGCCGGGTCGAGGGCCAGCGCTTTGATCTGGCTGGTGGCGGCATAGCCGTCGAGGCCAGGCATGCGAATATCCATCCAGATCAGCTGGGGCTGCCAGCTCTGCCACTGCTCGAGGGCTTCCTGGCCGTTTGTAGCGGCGCGGGTTTCAAACCCCACTGACTCCAATAGCTGCACCAGGGGAGCGCGATTTTCGGGGCGATCGTCGACTACCAGGAGCCGGTAGGCGGGCTGATCGGGGGCAAGGCGCTGCACCGTTTGCCCCGAAGTAGATACGGCGATCGCCGCTGGGTCGGCGGGCTCGGCAGCAATTTCGAACTCAAAGGTGGCCCCCGCCCCCGGCCGAGTGGACACCTCGATAGTGCCCCCCATCAGCTGGACAAACTGCTGAGAAATGGTCAGTCCCAAACCACTGCCCCCTTCTGGGCCATGGGCAATCGCCTGGACAAAGGGGCGAAACAGGTCGGGCAGGACGTCGGCGGCGATGCCGGGGCCCGTGTCGCTGATGGCAAAGTGCAGGTGATCATCTGGGGCGATCGCCACCCCCAGGGCCACCTGCCCCTGCTCGGTAAACTTCAAGGCATTGCCCAGCAGATTAATCAATACCTGGCGCAGCTTGCCCTCATCACTGACGATGTAGCGAGGCACCGCCGGGGCAATGGTAAACTCCAGGGCCAGCCGCTTAGCCTCCGCCTGCACCTGAAACATGTTCTGGAGGGCCTGGAGCAGGGCGTAGAGATCAAACGGGCTGCGGCTGAGGACGAGGGTGCCAGCCTCAATCTTGGACATTTCCAGCACGTCGTTGATGAGCTCTAGCAGGTGCTCCCCGCTGGTGTTGATCACATTGAGCGCCCGCTGCTGGGAGACCGAGAGATGGCTATCCTGGGCCATCAGCTGGGTAAAGCCCAAAATTGCGTTCATCGGCGTGCGCAGCTCATGGCTCATGTTGGCCAGAAAGCGGCTCTTGGCCCGGTTGGCCGATTCTGCCGCCTCCTTGGCCCGGTACAGTTCTTCGGCGGTGTGCTTGCGTTCGATCGCAATCCCCGCCAGGTGGGCCGCCGTCTCCAAAATTCGCCAGTCATCCGCCGTGGGAGCCTGGGGGCGGTGAAAATACAGGGCAAAGGTGCCCGTCACCTGCCCCTGGGAGGACTGAATCGGCATCGACCAGCAGCTGCGCAGAGTGAACTGTTGGGCCAGCGATCGCCAGTCTTGCCAGAGGGGGTCAACCAGGGTATCAGTGACGATCACCGGCTGTTTGCGATAGGCTGCGGTGCCACAGCTGCCGGCGATCGCCCCGATTTCGATGCCGTCCACGAGCTGGGAATAGCCTTCAGGCAGGTTTGGGGCGATGCCGTGGCGCAGGTGCTTGCCGTCGTCGTCGAGGAACAAGATGGAGCCGAGGCTGCCAAACACCAGCTTTTCAAAGGCGCTGATGATCAGATGCAGGGTTTCATCTAGGGGGGCATCGGCGGCGATCAGCTCAAGCACCTGCTTTTGGCTATCCAGCAGCACCTCGGCCCGCTGACGATCGCTAAAGTCTTCGGCAATGCCCAGCAGATGGGTGGGGTTGCCCTGGGTGTCGTAGAGGGGCAGCTTGACACTGCGAATGTAGATCTGCTCACCAGTGTGGGGGTGAATAATTTCTTCGGAGGTGTCCACCGGAGTGCTCCGGGCGATCGCGGCTAGATCCTGCTGCCGGTAGTGATCGGCCAGGGCCTCGGGCAGCAGGTCATAGTCGTTTTTGCCAATCCCCTGGTCCCGAGAAAAGCCCAACAGCTCCTCGCAGTGGGAGTTGATCAGCTCATAGCGAAAGTCGGCCTGGATATTTTTAGTGAAAATCGTCAGCGGAATATTCTCAACGATGTCTTGCAAAAACTGCTGGGATCGACGCAGATTTTCCTCTAGCCGCCGCCGCTCGGTGACGTCGATGCCCACGGAGAGAATCCCGATCAGCTCGTCTGCCTCATTCAAAATGGGCCGGTTCGACCAGGCAATCCACACCCGCCGCCCGTCTTTGCAGCAGTTTTCGTTTTCGTTGAAGGTAAACGGGATGGGGTCTTGGCATATATTGGCCATCAGCTGGGACAGATCACGCCCGGTGGACTCTGTCAGTGGCACGATGGTGCCAATCAGCGATCGCCCCAGGATTTCGTCAACACTGTAGCCAAAGAAGCGCTGCCCGTAGTCGTTCAAAAACAGGACGTTGCCCTGGATATCCCACTTAAAGATGATCAGGTTGGCTGCCTCCACCAGCAGCCGATAGTCGGCCTCCCGCTGCTGCAGCGCCACCTCTGTCCGCTTGCGCTCAAAGATATCGGTGATCACAAATTCTAGGCAGTCCTCGGCCCGATTCAGCTTCAGGGACAGCAGCACCCAGATAATGTCCCCGTCTCGTCGCCGCAGCTTTAGCTCAAAATCGTAAATGCCCTCCCCTTGGGAGAGCTGGGTCAAAATTTGCTGGCGATCGCCAGGGTTGATATAGAGCTGGGGTGTGGCCACCCGGTTGATTAACTCCGCTGGCGAGCCATAGCCCATGATGTCGGCAAAGCGCTGATTGGCCTCTAAAATCAGCCCGTCGCTGATGCGGGTGCGGCCAATGCCCACCTGGGAGTTTTCAAAAATGGTCCGGTACTTTTCTTCCCGCTGCCGCAGGGCCGCCTCCGTCTGCTGCCATGCGGTAATGTCGCGATAGCTCCAGACCCAGCCGATGATTTGCTCCCTGAGCCGATGGGGCTGAAAGCGCTGTTCTAAGACGCGCCCATCCTTAAGAAAAATGCGATCAACAGCGGCCAATGCCCCCTCCGCCTGCAGGCGATCCTGGAGTTTAGCCTGAAAGCCCTCAGGGTCGATGGTTTGGGCGGTTAAGCACTGAAATCGCTGGTCGATCGCCAGGTCTGCCGCGGTTAACGGCTGTGGCAGGGGCTCTGATAGCTGCCATATCTGCAAAAACCGCTGGTTGTAGCCCAAAACCTGGCCCTGGCAATTGACAACGGCCATGCCGTCGGCGGTCGATTCGAAGACGGTCTGTAGCAGCGAAAGGGCTGAGTCCGGCTCTAGGGATGAAAACGGGGTTTGGGTTAGAGGCTCGTCCATGGTGTTACCGCATTCACCCAGCGCCATCGGCGTTTTGGCCGTTAACCACCAGCGCCATCGGCGTTCTGGTGCTTAAACAAGGTGGTTAAACAAATATGCTTACTCTAAAGATTAATCGAGAAGATCTAGGGAAGATTTGAGGCGATCGCCGGAAATCTCTCGATTCTGAACCGGCTAATTGGCTCAGAGCCTCTGTACGGATGCAGTACAGCCAATAATCAACAAAACAACCCTGCTGGCTGTGCCAACAGGGCTGGGATAGTCTAGACGTTTCTTCGGAGTAGGGAAAAATCCCTTAGCTGGCTGCCACGGCCTTGGGTTTGCGCTGGGGCCGCTTGCGCTCAGAATGGCGCACGCCTCCGGCCATTTCATACTCATAGCTGTCGCGGCCAAACCGGGCCTTGACCCCGCTCAGCATGTGCTCCGACATTTCTCGGAGGGCGCGCTCCTCATCTTCGAGCTGGCTGTAGAGCTGATCAACGCTCGAGAGCATGGCGTTGTAATGCTGCTGCTTTTCTCGCACGCTGTCGATCGCCGCCCGGTAAGCTTCTAGAGTGAGGCCATTACCCAGATCTAAATCAGCCTGAATCGAACTGATGGCCGAAGCCCGCTGATCGGCTTTTTCTAAAACCACAGAATTACGCTTTTTGCGCATGGTGATTACATCCCTGTGAGATGAATAAAGGAAATATTGTGGTTTAGACGCTAAGCAGGCCGTTTGTGATGCACAACCGTAATGGCTTAATAATCTGAACCTCAATCGACTGGGCTGAAGCGGATGGCACCGGAGAAGTTTTTGACTCTAGCTCAGGCTTTACCCTGCCGAATGGGGCCATGCGATCGCCGGATGCTGCCTGGATTTTGTCCGAACGCTGGAATGTATTGTTATCCGAGCAGCAGGCTTCCTTTGCCGCGATCGCCCCTGACTTTGTAGTAGAGCTACGATCTAGCAGCGATACTTTAGCTGGCTTGCCGGAAAAGATGGCGGAATATATAGACAATGGGGTGCGGCTAGGACTGTTAATTGATCGAAAGAGCCGCCAAGTCTATGTTTATCGGCCGAATCAAGCGCCCAAAATTCTCGACCATCCTGAATCGATCAGCTGTGAGCCTGAAATGCCGCTGTTTGCATTGAAAATGGCAAAAGTTTGGTAGAAGTACTGGCCCCTCATTTTCTCGGCGTGACTGCATGACCTTACCTCGAAAAAGTGGACATTCCCTCAGCTAGAAACCTGGGGTTTAAGCCAAACGGAGGTGAGTCATGTCTCCCCCTTAAAACATATAAAGCACCTGATCCTAGTGACCGACGATCCGAAAAAAGCAGCCCAGTGGAGGGCAGAAGGATTCGGTTTCAATATAGTTTCGATATAGTCTTGCGATCACAATAAAAAGCTCGGATAAGAGCAAGCTGAAATTAGGTTACAGACTACTAACATTGCAATCGGGGGAGCTCAAGTATGCGCTGATTTAGGCAGATCGATCGCCCCCATCCAGCTTAGCGATCGCCCCCTGATAAAGAGTCTGGAGCGTCTGACCCTCCCCAGGGTACGTTGCTAAACTCCAGTCAAAGTCGGGCTGCATCCGCTCCCCGCTGGGCAGGGTGACAATCTGCCGCCGCAGCATCTGCAGCAGGGGCTCCAGGGCATCCTGGGCAAACTGCCCATCACCGGGCAGGCCGATCACAAACTCGCCATCGCCCCAGTAGCCCAGGGAGTAGCCACCCAGGTGCGATCGCAGGCACTGGCCCCAAACCTGCAAAATCCCGTGGCCGGCCTCGTGGCCATGGCGCAGATTGATCGCTGCCAGCTGATGCAGGCGCATCACCACCAGAGCCATGGCCTCCGACTGCCCCAGCGCCGTTTCAATCATCTGAGTCAGGGCCTGTTTGGAATGGGGATAGTTAGCCAGCCCGGTCAGCAAATCCCGGCGGGAATGGTGCTGCAGCAGGCGATTGCGCTCTAGCCGACCCAGGATGCGGGTGAGCAGCTCAGGGCCAATAATCGGCTTGGTGATATAGTCATCTGCCCCGGCCCGGAAGATGGCCTGCACGGTGTCGGCATCTCGATGGGCGGTGAGAAACAGCACCGGCAGATTTTGCCAGGTGGGATCGGTGCGGACCGCCTGGCACAGCTCAATGCCGCCAAATTCTGGCATCTGCACATCGAGCAGCAGCAGATCGGGGCGGGTGAGATGCAGCACCTCCCAGAAGCGCTGAGAGCCTCCTAAGCCGACCACTCCTAGTCCCCAGGCTTCTAAAAGGGGCCGCAGGGTTTGAACGATCAGCGGATCGTCGTCCACCACCAAAATCTGGGCGCTGAGCTGGCGATCGCGCTGGAGCTGACTGGCTGTCTCCCACACCTGGGCAGCGGTTACGGGCTTGGTAAGCAGTCGCTGAATGCCCGCCTGGGCAATGGCCACACGGTCAAGCAGGCTGTCGGTGGCGCTCAGGGCGATTACCGGCACCGTCGGCGTCTTGTTCAGCAGGCCTTTGACAAACTCCAGGCTAGTGGACCACATGGCCGCCGCCGTGATGTCAGCCACGATCAGGTCGGGCGTTCCCTGGTGAATGAAGTCCTCTGCCGCCTCAATCGAGGGGACTGCCTGCCAGACCTGACCCGCCGCCTGCCCCATTTCCAGCAGCGGACCGGCGAGGGCGCGATCTGCAGATATCAGCAGGGTGCAGCCGGTCTTGGCGGTGGCCGTAACGGCGGGGGCCGTTGGAGAGGTTTGCATCCCAGCCGCGAGCTGCTCGACTAGGGGCACGACCTGCTGCCAGTCCTCGGGCGTTTCCGATTCCAGCAGCCCTTCTAGCTGGCGGGCGATCGCGGAGCCGTCATCCCGCTCAAACATGCCCAAAACCCCGGCCAGCTTGTGGGCCGCCTGGGCAGCGCGGTGCCGTAGCTGGTGGGTTAGATTCCCGGCCTGGATTGCCGTTACCGCTTGGCTCAACGCCTCTAGCCGCTGGGCCATGAGATCTTGGTACTTGCCCCACAATCCCTGCATCGACTGTTGAAAGGCTTGCGGATCGGGCGGGCTCAGCTCGGGGGTCGGGCTCGGGGCAGCGGCCTGCTGTTCCTCTGGAG
>PYEQ01000247.1 GCA_003017785.1 filamentous cyanobacterium CCP5
ACTGCAACCAAAGTGAAGAATCTGCGGCGGGAGTTTCAGCATGAAACTAGCTTTGCCAACGGAAACCATCGCTGCGCAAACTTTTATAAGGAATCAAGCGGCTACTGGAAGAACTGCAAGGGATCTCGCCAAACACGAAAAAGCCCCCACGGAGCTGCTTCCGTGTGGACAAATGCATCTATCAGCGGTGAATTAGTCATGACACACAGTAATCGAGTGCATTCTATCGAAACTGTCAAGCTTTCAACCAGGAATTTTTACATTCCCTTGGCCTAGTCAGCATAGACTAGGGTCTCTAGCTGAACCGGCAGCTGGAACAGTCGAACAGCATTTTCAGTGGTTTGAGCGGCCAATCGCTCAAGGGGAACACCCCGCAGCTGAGCCAAATACTCAGCGACATGCAGCACGTTGGCAGGCTGGTTGCGCCGCTGCTTCCGCTTGGGCTCGGGAGTTAAGAAAGGGCAGTCCGTTTCAACGAGTAAGCGATCGCTGGGCACTAGCTGGGCAGATGCCTTGATCTGATGGGCGTTCTTGAACGTGACAATGCCGCTAAAGCTGATGTAGAAACCGAGGTCGAGGAACCAGCGGGTTTCCTCTGGACTGCCTGCCCAGCAGTGCATCACCCCGGCTACGGGACCATATTGCCGCCAAAAGTCTTTTAGCAGAGCCACCATAGACGCTGCCGCATCACGACAGTGAATAATCACCGGCAGGCCTAGCTGATAGGCCACCTGAAGCTGTTCCCAAAACACCCGCTTCTGTAGTTCACAGTTATCAGCCTTGAAAAAATCAAGACCAGTTTCGCCGATCGCAACTACCCGGCTATCGGAACCTGCTAGAGTCACCAGCAAACTGCCCAGACCCTCTCGACCTTGGCCAACATCCAAGGGGTGCAGACCTACAGCGAAAGAAAGCTCTGGAAATCGATCAGCGATCGCCTGAGTTTTGCTGAATTCCTCGGGTTCTACACAGGAATGAACCAGATGGACTACACCAACTTCCCTCCAACTAGCTGCCACCTGATCCAAATCAGATTCAAAGCTGTCGAAGTTGATATGAACGTGGGTATCGATAAGCTGCATGAATTTGGGGGCAATGCTTCTAAACCAAGGAACTATTCACAAGTCCGCAGCAGCCAACATCAAGAAGCAGCTGATTCTTCCTGGCGCTTGAGAGCTTGGGCTAAACGGGCTTTTTGCCTGCTCCCCGTGTTACGGTGTAAAACACCTCGCTTAATGGCTTTATCGATTTTGCTGTAAGCTGCTGCCATGCTGGTTTTCACAGCGTCCATGGCCTCAGGTGAGGGACTGGCTTCGTAGGCGCTAAGCTCGGCAAAAAACTTCTTGATGAGGGTTCTAACCGCCGATCGATAAGAGCGGTTTTGCAAGCGATTGCGTTCGTTAACCTGGATGCGCTTTAGCGCGGATTTTATATTTGCCACAGTTCGCCCTAGCTTAAATGAAAACTTGACCGGATAAAGTATCATAGCACCAAAATGTTCAGACCGTAATTTCTAGCCTAAAAAATCCGCGCTAAGCTATAGATCAAAATCTTTATGGGGGTTGCTCACCCCTTAGGTAGCCTGGATTTCAGTCTGCCAAGATGTAAAACTTCCCATCGTCGGTTTACACATCACGCCCTAATGCTGCGCATTATTAATCAGCCCAACGAGGCCAGAGCCGAACTGCAGCGCATCTGTGCGCGCACCCACGATGACCACATCTTTAATAAAGAGGCTACGGTTCGAGAGGTCTTACAGGCTATCAAGCGCAAAGGCGACCAGGCGCTGATCCAGTACACCTGTGAGTTTGACAAGGTAGCGCTCACGGCCAAGGACCTGCGCGTGCAAGGGCCAGAGCTAGATGCCGCCTATCAGCAGGTGTCCAAAGCTTTGCTGGATGCGATTCGGCTTGCCTGCCAAAACATCGAAGCGTTTCACCGCCAGCGCATGCCTAAGAGCTGGGTTCAGTTCGAAGAGGATGGAGTAGTCCTAGGCAAGCGCTACACCCCCGTAGATAAGGCTGGGATCTATGTGCCAGGAGGCCGCGCTGCTTACCCTAGTACTGTTTTAATGAATGCGATTCCGGCTCGGGTAGCTGGGGTGTCTCGGATAGTTATGGTGACCCCCCCGGGTAAGGAGATTACTCTAAATCCGGCGGTGCTGGTGGCGGCCCAGGAGGCTGGCATCAGCGAAATTTATCGTGTCGGTGGAGCCCAAGCGATCGCAGCCCTCGCCTACGGCACCGAAACCATTCCCAACGTGGATGTAATTACCGGGCCGGGGAATATCTACGTCACCCTGGCCAAGAAGCTGGTGTACGGCACGGTCGGCATTGATTCTCTAGCGGGTCCTTCTGAAGTGCTGATTATCGCCGACAGCAGCGCCAACCCGACCCACGTGGCCGCCGATATGCTGGCCCAGGCGGAACACGACCCCCTGGCAGCAGCGATTTTGATTACTACAGACAGCGGACTGGCCAAGCAGGTGGCCGCTGCGGTAGCCCAGCAGCTAGAGGGACATCCCCGCCAGACCCTGACTGAAAAGGCGATCGCCCACCACGGAGTAGCCGTCGTGGTCAACTCCCTCACGGAGGCAGCAGAGCTCTCCAACCTGTTTGCTCCTGAGCATTTAGAGCTAGAGGTAGCGGCTCCCTGGGAGCTGTTGCAACACATCCGCCATGCCGGAGCGATTTTCCTGGGCCACTCCACCCCTGAGGCGGTGGGGGACTACCTGGCTGGTCCTAATCACACTTTGCCCACCTCTGGATCAGCCCGCTATGCCTCAGCCCTAGGTACCGAAACCTTTATGAAGCACTCCAGCCTGATTGAATATACCCCGGCAGCGTTGCAGAAAGTAGCGGGGGCGATTGATCAGCTCACCCAGGCAGAAGGGCTACCCTCCCACGGGGATTCCGTCCGCATGAGAACTGAGTCAGAATCCTCTGTGCCGGTGAACCGCAGCTCTGAGGAAGCCTAGCAGACGGCGGTTTAGCTAAATAGCCTGGGAGCTGAAGCATCGGCTTCTCCAGCAGACCTGATCCTTCGGGAAGATGGCTTGGCGGCGTTAGTGGATGACTGCGAGGTCAGTTCTCCCCATACAGAACGCAGGGCTGCTGCCCAGTCATCGGCAGATAAATCAATCGGGTCAACGTGGTTCAGACACCAGTAGGCCAGGCGATCAAGGGTAATTCTGGCGAGATGATCCGGGCCCTGGCTGATGGGCCAGAAGAAATCAAAATCTTCCCAAAAAATGAGCTGGTAGTCGTAAAATCCATTCTCGTTGAGAAAATGACTCGCTTTTAAGATCTGCAGACGATGAGTATGGATTTTCTCTCCCAGGCGGCGCTTTTGCTGTCGGTCTTTTCTTTCCTGCTGGGCTTTGGGCGTTTCAACGCCGGGCAGCGGGCCAAGAAAATCTAGGTAAATATGCAGATCGTCTGCTGGTTCGCGCACGAGGGCTTTTGTCGAGTTCAAATCTAACCGTTTAGGAGAATAGATCCAGGTGCGGACAGCCCTTGGGGTATCGCGCCCCGTGACTAGGGCAATCACACCGTATTCTCCGTTAATCGCCCGCATGGACTGAAAGGGCTTAGGAGCTGATGATTCAGAGGTTTGCGATCGCCACCAGAGCAAACGGCGAATAAACCCGAGAGCATCTTCTAAAATCCGATCAAATAGCATATTGGGGCGTTTGGAATAGCAACGGGTCTTCAGAAACGGACGGAAATACACCCTGTAACGCTACAAAGTTATGACTATTGTTAAGGAATTTAACTGATAAACTGACCCGTTTTTCCACTGAACTTCGAATCCTTAGCTGGCGCAGAATCCGAGAAATCACTGAGATGGTTGACTCGTAGAAAGCTACGCCAAAACTCAGTTCAGCTAATTTACTGCCGTATGGGCTGCTGGCTGCCTGACTAGCTAATGGGCACCAATAATCACCAATCGGTTAGACCGATAGGGGTTCTGAGGCACGACGGGCCTGTAGCTCTAGGTAGACCAATAGGGCATTGATATCGGCGGGATTAACCCCACCGATGCGGGTAGCCTGCCCGACAGTCAGAGGCCTGATCTGGGTTAGCTTTTCGCGGGCTTCTTTAGACAGAGTTTCGATTACCATATAGTCCAGGTCGGCGGGCAGCTTGCGGTTGGCGTTGCGGCTCACCTGCTCGATCTGGGCCTGCTGGCGGCGAATATAGCCGGAGTATTTGATGTCGATTTCGGCTCCCTCCCGTTCTTCCCGGCTGAGGGTGGGATTGTGCAGGCCGTAGCGTTCTAAATCTGCGTAGTGGAAGCCGGGGCGGCGCAGCAGATCAGCCAGAGTGACGGAGCTTTTGATCCGCTGGTCGGTGTCGGCGGCGATGCGCTGACCCAGTTCATCGTGTTCTTTGATCCGGGTGGCGTGGAGCCGTTCTTTTTCGGCGGTGATCTGGGCCTGCTTGTGGGTGTAGTGCTGCCAGCGGCGATCGCCAATCAGCCCCAGTTCTCGCCCTAGAGGAGTCAGGCGCTGGTCGGCATTGTCAGATCGCAGCAGCAGCCGGTACTCGGAACGGGAGGTGAGCATTCGGTAGGGCTCCCGCAAATCTTTCGTACACAGGTCATCTAATAGAGTGCCGATGTAGCTGCCTTCCCGTGGCAAAATCACCTCCGGTTCCCCCCGCACCAGCCGTACGGCGTTAATACCCGCCACGATGCCCTGGGCGGCGGCCTCCTCATAGCCGGTGGTGCCATTGATTTGTCCGGCACAAAACAGCCCCTCGATGGTCTTGGTCATCATCGTCGGGTAGCACTGGGTGGCGGGCAGGTAGTCGTACTCCACCGCGTAGGCCGGCCGCAGCATCGCGCAGTGCTCCAGGCCGGGTAGGGTGCGCAGCATGGCCAATTGCAGCTTTTCGGGCAGCCCGGTCGAAAAGCCCTGCACATAAATTTCGGGAATGTCGCGCCCCTCTGGCTCCAGAAAAATCTGGTGGCTGTCTTTGTCGGCAAAGCGGACAATTTTGTCTTCGATGCTGGGGCAGTAGCGGGGGCCTTTGGATTCCACCCAGCCGCCGTAGATGGGAGATAAATGCAGATTGTCGCGGATTAACTGGTGGGTGGCGGCGGTGGTGCGGGTCAGGTGGCAGGGCATTTGCTGCCGCTCTACCCAGGCATCGGGGTCAAAGCTAAACCAGCGCACCTCGTCGTCCCCGGGCTGGGGTTCGAGGCGGCTAAAGTCGATGGATCGGCTGTCTACCCGGGCCGGGGTGCCGGTTTTCAGCCGTCCGGTTTCAAAGCCGAGCTGGTTGAGGGTGTCGGTGAGGCCGGTGGCGGCGAATTCTCCCGCCCGTCCGGCGGGCATAGACTTGTCCCCTACCCAGATGATGCCGCCAAGGAAGGTGCCGGTGGTGAGAATCACGGCCCGACATTTGAAAGCCACGCCAAAGTAGGTTTCCACCCCGATCACTTCGTCGTTAGCGCCTAAAACCAGATCCGTCACCATGCCTTCCCGCAGCACCAGGTTTTCCTGGCCCTCGACAATGGACTTCATGACAGCGGCATATTCTCGCTTGTCGGTCTGGGCCCGCAGCGCCCACACTGCTGGCCCGCGAGAATTGTTCAGCACCCGCTTTTGCAGATAGGTGCGATCGGCCATTTTGCCAATCTCGCCACCGAGGGCGTCCACTTCGTGGGTGAGCTGGGATTTGGCGGGGCCGCCCACGGCGGGGTTGCAGGGCTGCCAGGCAACCTTGTCGAGGTTGAGGGTGATTAGCAGCGTGCGGCAACCGAGGCGGGAGGCGGCGAGGGCTGCTTCACAGCCAGAATGGCCCGCCCCCACCACCACCACGTCAAATTCATCGATAAAGTCTACGGAATCAGCTCGCCGCATAGGTCGGGGGAAATCTACCAAACTGCATGGATCACCCCTCAATTTTAACGGTCGTCCGCTCAGAACTCCGGGCAAATGCCAGCGCTAGACTGAGAATAGGAATTTTCCCTGGCAAGTATGAAACTTCACCTCAACATCTGGCGGCAGCCAGAGGCCGATCGCCCCGGCAAGTTTGTCGAGTACACCGTAGCCGATGCCCAGCCGGATATGTCCTTTTTGGAGTTGCTAGACGTGCTCAATGAGCAGCTGATTCACCAGGGGGAAGCTCCGGTGGAGTTTGACCACGACTGCCGGGAAGGCATCTGCGGCTCCTGCGGGTTCATGATCAACGGCCAGGCCCACGGCCCCCAGGCTCAGACGGCTGCCTGTCAGCTATACCTGCGCCACTTTAAGGAGGGCGATCGCCTGCTGGTCGAACCCTGGCGAGCCAAAGCTTTTCCCGTAATCAAAGACCTGGTGGTAGACCGGGCCGCATTCGATCGCATCATCATGGCGGGCGGCTATATCTCGGTCAAAACCGGGTTAGCTCCGGAGGCCAACGCCATCCCCGTAGCCAAGGCCAGCGCCGATGCCGCCTTTGACTACGCCAACTGCATCGGCTGCGGTGCCTGTGTCGCCGCCTGCCCCAACGCCTCAGCCTCCCTCTTCACCGCCGCCAAGATCGCCCATCTTTCCCTGCTGCCCCCCGGAGAACCGGAGCGCAAACGTCGGGTGCAGGCCATGACCAACCAGATGGCCACCGAAGGCTTCGGCGACTGCTCCAACCACGGGGAATGTCAGGCAGTGTGTCCGAAGGGAATTTCGATCGATGCGATCGCCCGGATGCGGCGGGAGTATGTTGAGACGTTGTTTTGATCGGGGAAAACGCGGGCAAGGGGAACGCGGGGACGCGGGGAAAGATTGATGAAATAGAGAGGCCAGGTGTCCAATCGAGGTCTTCACTCCTCATCTCCCCTGCTCCCCATCTCCTCCGCTACCCCTCCTGCCGCTGCCAGATCTTGATGTGACAATCCCAGCC
>PYEQ01000008.1 GCA_003017785.1 filamentous cyanobacterium CCP5
GGACTTCTGAGCCGACGGTTTTGAGGATATTGGATCAGATCGCAGGCCAAAATAGGTCTGACATTTTTTCCGCTGGGGACACATTTCACAGAGAGCCAGCTGTAGAGCCTCCGGTGGTGGTTCTGCCTGGTTCGGCTGCCAGGCCAGCCACTCACGAATCTGCATCAGCTTTTGGGGAATCAGCTGGTGCACCGTCTCTTCCAGTTGAGCCCAGGAATATACCTGCTCCTGCCAGTCAGGCAGCACGCTATAGACGGCAGAGTCGATGGGCACCCCGACTTTTTCCCGCAGCATGTAGCTGTAGAGGGCTACCTGGGCCAGCTGAGCGGAGGGATCGGGCGACTGGTAGGTTTTGTATTCCACCACGCAGAGTCGATGGTAAGCAAAGTCGTATATCAGGCTGTCAAAGCGGCCCTGGACTAGCTGCTGACTGCCATCGGGCAGGGTAAATTCGTGGCTAACGCTGAGTTCCTGGGCTAAGAAGGTTTTCGAGATCACCTCTTCAGCCGTACAAAAGCGGCGATTACTCACCAACAGCTCCGCCCAGCGCTGGATCAGTCCCTTGAGCCCTTCCCAAAGCTGGTGCAGGGCTTGAGCCTTATCAGGTTTTTGGGCAATCGTTTCTTGAAGGTGGGGGAAGAAGAGGGTTTGGTAGAGCCGCTGCTGAAACGCCTGGGCGATCGCCCTTGTCTCTAATTCATCCGGCGATCCTTTCAGCGCTGCTTGAAACGCCGAATCGGAGTGCAGCTGTCGGACAAAGCGATCAGAGAGCTGGTGAAAGGCATTGCCGATGCCCAATGACTTGCCGGGCGGCAGAAACATCGTCTTGCCACCGAAGTGGTGCCCCAGATACAGCAGTCGAGGGCATTCGAAGGCGAGACGAACTTTACTCACGCTGAGGGCAGTCATTGAGGCACGTAGCAGATCAGCTGTCCCTGGCGACTGGCGTCAGGATCGAGGACTTGCAAGCGGTTTTCCTGGCAGAGGGTCTGGATCACCTGATCGATCTCCCGTTCACCCAGCTTAGAAAACTGCTGCTGAGTATTCTCGATTAATATCATCAGCCCAATAAACGACTGGGTGGCCATTAGATTCAGTATGTACTCTGCTACGGCCTGATTTGGCGGCGGTGGTTCTTGCCCGCCAGGCACGATGTCTAGATCTTGGAGAATTGGGCAATCCCCCAACAGGTTCGACTCTCGCACCAGGGTCTGGAGATCTTTGAGGTGGGGCGTCTGATTGCCGACCACCAGTTCCCCAGCCCGAGCGGCGCTGGCTAGCTGGTGATAGGTTTCTAAAACTTGGACCGAAAGCAAGTCCGGCTTGAAGTGGGCGTAGGGGGCTTTGCCATTGAATACCTCCCGGTAGATTTGATGCCCCCTGGTTTGCTTGCGCCCAACCCCGGAGGAGCGGATTAGATAGAGGCGATCGCACATATCCCCATCCACCATTTTCTGACAGGCCTTCATCACATGGTAGAAGGTGGTCATGTTGGGGTCTTCGTTCCAAACAATGCCGGTGAAGGCAGCTTGCTGGTGGGACAGAGAATAGGGCGCATATGTCCTGCTTCTCAAGAAATGGGACCCCACCTTGGGCACGTCTAGCGCTTCGAGCACCTGCCGTAGCCGCCAGATTAGCTCAGGCGAAGTAAACTGACCAATCCGCGTCACTCGCTTTTGTGCAGCCTGAAACTCTTTGTTCCAAGTGAGCTGGAAGCTGGATTTTTCCACAACTGGTGGGCGGGGCGGTGGCGGTGGTGGTGCTATCGGTTTAGAACTCTCAATGGCGGGCATCTGCCCATGCTGTTTGTAGTGAGCAATTAGCTGCTGGCCAAGCTTTAGGGCATTGCGAGGAAAGGTTTTCCTCTTAAACATGTGTTCTAGCCAGTCGCGAGTCAGGGGGGCGATCGCGCTCTTGGGTTTCGGCTGCACTTGAATATGCAGCGGAGCCATGTGGGTTGCCCAAAGAGCTTCCGCTTGATCAAGGTTAATTGCCTTAAGTTGAAGCTTTTGACCAATTCGATCCAAATCCGCCGGGTGAATATCGTTGCGATTGTTCTGCCAGGTGGACGTTACGACGCTGATCAGCACCAAGAAATTGCGCAGCTTTTCGTTGTGAATAGTGGAATTCAGAGTAAAAAGACTTTGCAAATCCAAGTTGCCATTGGCAAGCTTGGGAATACTATCTAAATTATCGAAACAGAGGACTATTGGCTGGGTCGAGTGGGCAATGCGGCCAAAGTTGTTTAGCAGCTTTTGAGCCGCATCTTCAGAATCCACCGGCTGTTTGACCCGCAGCGCTTTGAGGTCTTCTTGATCTAAATTGTCTCCCTTCAGCCAGGAATAGGCCAGCATCCGTAGATCGGGATTGGTGGCCAGGTCATAGAGCACCCCGAAGAACTCCTTGCCGTTATAAATGCCCACCGGGTAGCTGGCCTGTAAATCTTGAACGAAACGGCCTCGCTCTCCCAGAATCCATTTGGCAAAGCTGCGTTTATGGAGGCTTGGTAAGCCTTTTAGCCAGAGCAAAAGCTGTGACTCGGTATGCCCCTCTGGTATATGGATCAGGCTATCGACCGTATTGCGAAGCGTGTGCCGCCAGAGGTATTCCTTCTCCGGCCAAGGCCCGATGTAGGCAAAGAAGGCCTTGGTATTGAGCTGGCGCTTGAGCCGCCCTAGTAGGTAGCTTTTACCCGCACCTCTGTCTCCAATTAGTAAGAGGGTGCGGGTTTTATGATCCTTAGCAATTTGCTGAATGGTTTGATCGATAGCGTTCAGAATCGGCCCGTGGATCCCCTCTACTTCCAGAGCAATATCGGGATTTTCCTGCCAGAAGTTGCCAGGTCTAAAGGTGGTTGGATCAAACGGATTGAGATTGCGCTGAATTACCTGTTGAAGCGAAGTCACTAGTGCTTACCGTCCCTACAAATTTCACTCAGACACACTGATATAAAACCAAACCCCACCAGTGCCTTGAGGAATCCCAGCAGAAATCTCGGCCTCGTCGTACTTGGAGACTTCCTGGAGAGTAATCAATTCAATCAAGTCTTCGCCCTGTAGCTCATAGAGCATTTGATCTAGCTCTTCCCGGCTGAGGGGGGGCTGGAGTTTTTCCCGCAGGTGAAAGATGGGCAGGAAGTTGTCGGTATGAAGCTGCTGATCGAGCTGGCGAATTTTCTCTAACACTGCTTCAGGGGTCAGCTCAGTGGCTTCAGTCGTGACAGCTGAAGAATCAGATGGGTTTGGCGTAGGGCTAGCGGCCTGATTGAGAGATCGCCGCAGAAAGGCCAGGTAGCTACCCACCAAGGAGAATGGCAGTCTGGCATGGGGACTGGTAGGAGCACAGTCATTTAACAGGTACTGAATCCCTTGGGGAGTCAGCCATACGTCGCCAATCTGGCGTTTGGTGATGCGAATCAGTCCCCGGTCTTTGAGCTGATGGAGGAGGGGTTGGCGATCGCCTGCTGGCACCTTATTGGCCTGCCCCGGCGTAGCGGCCTGAGATTCTGCGGCTTTGAGCAGGGCTAACTCGTTTGCCGATATAGGAATTGTCTCGGTATCTACCTTTAACAAGGTCTTTCCGGCAGATTCTGTCTGATACTGCTTAATTTCGTCGATATACTCGATGAGGCCTTTGCTACACAGGCTCTCGCAAAGGCGATCGCGCTCTGAGGAACGAGTTTTGGACTCTGGCTTGATTTGGCTGATTCGGGTGCGATAGTCGGGAGAATGCTCTAGTAATCGGAGCAAAAACTTGAGTTCTAGTGGAGACAGCTCCATGGGTGCGATTTCTCACAGATATGACGTCGAAAAGGCCCAGGCTCAAAGCTGAAGCATGACCAGTAAACAGGGTTCCCTGTTAGGCTGAATCTTCCTTCAACGAAGGAAAAGAAGATAGCTTTGCCTCTGATCAAGGGTAGATCGGTAAGGTTTCTGAGAGACACAGATTGAAGCTTTAGTGAAGAAACGGGCATTTGGGCCAGAAGAATGTGACGAGGCGAACTTCATTTTCCGTCTCGTTACGGGGAAGCAGGAAAAAGCAAACAAAGCGACTGAGCGTCTCAAATTTACGGCAGCCTGACGGCTCTTTGTCTGAAGCCGCTGACAGCTAGAACACACATGAACAAAATACCTTGCATCACAAGTGCGCTAGAGGACGGCAGCTGAGCAAATAGCTGTAGGGCATCGGTAGAGGCAGCCAGTCCACCCACTAGGATGGCCAGAGGAATTAGAAACAAAAAATTCTGACCGGCCATCCAGGCGACCAGGAAGCCGCTCAAACCATAGCCGCTAGAAATATCCG
Source organism: filamentous cyanobacterium CCP5 (assembly GCA_003017785.1). Taxonomy (GTDB): domain Bacteria; phylum Cyanobacteriota; class Cyanobacteriia; order Phormidesmidales; family Phormidesmidaceae; genus CCP5. Next base: position 4,303 of record PYEQ01000008.1, read on the forward strand.
GTTGCAATCGCCCTTGAATCATGGCAGTTTCCACAATTCCCGCGATTCCGGCAAAAGCGCCGGCGATCGCCATGACGATCAGCACCTGCCGTTCGTAGTGAAATCCTGTTCCGAGGGCAAGTTTGCGGTTACTACGCATGATTCGCAAGGCCATGCCCCAACGGCTTCTCGATAACAGAAAAAAGAGGAACAGGGTGGCGGCTAAGCTAAAGCCGACTCCCCAATGGAGCTTGGAGTCGCCCCAGGTAGGCAACTGAGCTGCCTCTGGGAAAGCGGCTGTGGCTGGCCAACCCAAATTCGCGGCATCTTTCCAGGGACCGTAAACGGCAAAATTTACTACCAGTACAGCCACGTAGTTGAGCAGTAAGGTGCTGATGGTTTCATTAACTCCTAGCCAAGCCTTCAAAAGTGCCGGAAGCCCTGCCCAAGCAGTGCCGCCCAGCATGCCAAACAGCAACATCGCGGGTAGCAACAGCCAGTTGGAACCATCGGGCCAGGCAAGTACAGGAGCTGTCCCCATCAAAGCTCCTAAATAAAGCTGGCCTTCTGCCCCAACTGAAATTAGGCCGAGTTTAGCCGGTAGGGCCGTCGCGATCGCGCACAGCAAAATAGGAGATGTTTTCAGAAGCGTTTCTGTCCAGGCAAAGGGACTGCCAAAGGCGGCTTCGAAGATAGCGGGAAACAGTTTCCAAGGATTCTGGCCAACCAGGGCAAAGAAAAAGCCGCCAATCAATAAAAACAGTCCCGCTGAAATAACGACGACTTTAACCGGGGAAAGGCGATCGGAGGACAGGGCGATTGCGCTTAGAGAGGGCCATTTCATGCGGCCCTCCCGGCAGTCATCCACTGCCCTAGCTGCTGTCGACTCACATTTGCCGTCTCGGCAAGGCCGATTATCTCCCCACGGAACAAGACGGCAACCCGATGGGCGTATTGCAGTAGATCATCGATGTCTTCCGAAATCCAGATTACGCAGGCCCCTGCCCTGGCATGGTGAAAGATCTGCTCATACACAAACTCAGCCGCCGAAATGTCCAGGCCCATGGTGGGATAGCAGGCAATAATCAGCTGCGGATCCCCCGAGAGCTCCCGGGCAATCACGAGCTTTTGGAGATTACCCCCCGATAGCTGCATTGCTGGTCTATCGGGATCGGGCGGCTGCACGTTGAAGGCCTGGAGCAGGCGCAGCGATCGCGATCGCTGCGCCTTGCGGTTTGGGAAAAAGGCCATACGAGGCAGGTCTTTGACCACCAGATTAGTGACTAAATCCTGGTCGGCGGCGACGCCATTTTGGAGAGGCTGCTCCGGGATATAGGCTAGATCTGGGGATATGGGGGATGGCTGCCCGACTCGGTGCAGTACCTGTCCATTTAGCCGCACTTCCCCTTGGGTCAGGGGAAGCGTACCCGCTAGCGCCTCGGCCAAGATGCTCTGGCCGTTCCCAGCGACGCCTGCCACCCCTAGAATTTCCCCAGGGGAGAGCGTGAGCTGGATATTCTTCAGGGCCAGGGAGCTACCCGCCGAGAGGTTGCACAGTTCCAGCTTGGGAGTTGCCGTCGGGGGCGAAATCACCGTTAGGGTAGAAGATACCGCCTCTCCCATCATGAGATGCACCAGGTCCGCTGTGGTTCTAGCCTTAGCCGAGCTGACATCGACTACTTGTCCCTTCCTCATCACCGCAATGTGATCGGCGCAGGCAAAGACATCAGCGAGCTTATGGGTAATTAAAACCACAGCGTGGCCCTGCTCGGCAAGCTGACGCACCAACTGCCAGAACTGCTGAGTTTCCAGCGGCGTCAATACGGATGTGGGTTCATCTAAGATGACCACTCTGGCCTGGGCATCGAGCACTTTTACCAACTCCAGCAGCTGCTTTTCCCCGATGCTTAGATCTCGCACGAGCGTTTGAGGGTGAATCGATGGCCCAAGGGTCTTTAGGCAGGAGTTGGCTTTGACCCAGGTTTGGCGATCGCCCCACTGCCAGCGAGGGGCTTGAGCTGAGGCCAGTAGCAGGTTCTCAGCAACGGTGAGGTTTTCAATCAGACTGAACTGCTGAAATACCATACCGATGCCCAGCCCCATGGCGGTTTGGGGCGAGTCGATAGTAACCGGGCGATCGTCGAGGGTAATTGTGCCGGCATCCGCCTGGTAGAAGCCGTAGAGGATTTTCATCAAGGTACTTTTGCCCGCCCCATTTTCACCCAGCAAAGCCAGGACTTCCCCGGATCGAATATCTAAATCAACCCGGTCATTGGCTACAAGATGGCCAAAGCGTTTGGATATATTGCGCAGATGAACAGCCATACTGCTAGGCGGGACGACGGGCAACACAGTCAACTTCGACCCGGGGGCCGCGCACTAGGCTGGAAACCCCTACGCAGGTACGGGCCGGTAGGCTACCTTCAGGGAAATAGGATTTGTACACCTGGTTGAACTGGGCAAAGTCTTCTTCGAGATGGGTCAGATAGACCCCCACTCGCACCACGTGCTCAAGGCCCAAGCCCAACTCGCTGAGTACCGTTTTGAGATGCTGCAAGACCAGATGGGTTTGAGCCTCGATGCCGTCTGGAATTGAGGCGGTTGGATCATCGGGATCGAGAGGGGTTTGGCCAGTAAGGAAGACCCAGCCGTCGATTTCAGCGGCATGGCAAAAAGGGCCGGTGGGAGTGGGCGCTCCGTCCACCATGTGAAAAGTCGGGGTTGTCATAGCGGTGCTGTGATGAATATCGAGATGGATTTTAAAGTTGAGCGAGGGCCGTTAGCAGATCGGCTGACTGGGTGATAAAGCCGTAGAGGAGCTTGACGTTGTAAAGGGATGATTCGATGCAGAAATCCGGAGAGGTGGTGGCGGAACAGTCCTGCACCAGAATGCAGTCGTATCCCAGGAATGTTGCATCTTGAAACGTAGACAGGACGCACTGATCCATATTCACGCCCCCCATCAATAGGGTCGTAATCCCCAGATTACGCAGAATGCTATCCAGTTCGGTATCCCAAAACCCGCTAAACCGATGCTTGGTAACCTGAATGTCCCGATCGCCAGGATTCAGCTCATCGACGATCGCCGCCCCCCAATCTCCTTTACGCAACACGTGTGACTGATGGGCAGGCGTCAATTCGTTGAGCCCGACCCGTTCGCCTTTGGGACTGTGGGCATGCAGCACCGAGGGGGCAATGTTGAGCAGATCGGGACGGACACCCCAGTTGAGCCAGATAATCGGGATATGGCTAGCGCGAAACTTGGGCACCAGCTGGCTTAGGGGCTCAATCGGGGTGCGATCAAGCCTGTAGTCAACCCCGATGACATCTAACCAGCCGCCCTGAGTGCAAAAATCATTCTGCATATCGACCACTAGCAGGGCGGTTTTAGAGGCATCCACCACAATCGTTTGGGGATCGGCCTTGACCCGCATGGGACGCACCGGACGGGGGATGCGGGTCATGTCGACTTCATCTTTGGAAACGAGCCACTGGCAGCCTTCGGCAGCCCCCATAGCTCGAACTTTACTGACTTCGGCAACCATATTCCACCTTATAAAATAAGCCTGTCAGGACACAGGGAATGTCGTTCGCTCCCCGGACAAGAATGAGAACTCGCGGAGGATGCGGATGATTACGATGTCGAACCAATGACTCCTTTGATTAGAAAGTCCATCGTTTCAATCTGATCAATGGCTATCTTTTGGCCCTCTGGCACGGCGAGCGAGTCATCCTGCTTGACTAGCGGCCCTTCCCAGACCACTTTCTCTCCGGCCAGAATCGCTGCTTTCTCTGCCAGCACCGCCTCCTGAATGTCCTTGGGCACTGCAGCGCCAAAGGGATCAAGCACTACGTCACCGCCTTTAAGGGTGCCGCGCACATGACTGGGCTTCCAGGTGCCTGCATTAATTTCCTGGACTAGCTGAGTCATCATCGGCCCCCAGTTCCAGGAAGCACCGGTTAGCCAGGCATCGGGGACGCGATCGCTAATGTCGACATCTTTGCCAATCACATGAATGCCTCGCTTTTGAGCCGTTTCCGAATAGGTGAGCGGGGAGTCCACCTGTCCAGCGATGACGTCTACACCTCCGTCAATTAAAGAGTTAGCGGCCTCAGCTTCCTTCGCCGGATCCAGCCAGGCCCCCGTCCAGACGACGGTAGTGGTGATATCGGGATTAACACTCTGGGCCCCTTTGGTAAAAGCATTAATCGTGCGAAACAGCTGGGGAATTTGAAAGGCCCCAATGAACCCTAGCTGATTTGACTCAGTCACAGAGCCGGCGACCATCCCAGCTAGATACATAGCATCGTCACTATCAGCCCAATAGGTACCTACGTTCTCACTGGTTTTCAAGCCGCCCGCATGGAGAATACTCACCTCTGGATGGTCTTTACCCACCTCGATGGCGTAGTCCAGATAGCCGTAGCTGGTGGCAAAGATGATGTTGTGATCCTCCTGAATCAATCGTTCCATGACCCTGGAGACATCAGCGGTTTCAGGGATGTTATCGAAATAGGTGGTTTCGACTCCCTCTATTTGTTCCTCAACCTGTTGGCGCCCCAAATCCATGGAGTAGTTGTAGCCCATGTCTGTTTGGGGACCGACGTATATGTAGCCAATCTTTTGAGCCTGTATCTCGGCAGGCGCCTCCGCTGTCGGTTCGCTAGAGGGGCCAGAACAGGCGATGACGACCAAAGCGACCAGCATCGCCAGCAGGGATGGCCATCGAAAGCGTTTGAAGGTCATAGCAATACCCTTAAGTCTGATGAGAATTTGAAGTAAACCTGGTTCAAATCCAGAGGTGGAGCGGTCTCTAAGGAGAAGCGATCGTGGTTGAGTCGGCTTGATGGAGATTGCCGCCAACCTAGGGCCTGTTCAACTCGTGTTGCTAAAGACAGAGCGCAAACCATCGGGCATACCGCCGGTTTGATCCACCTGCCGGTAGTTGATGACCAAAACCACCAAAGCCACCAGGTAAGGAATCATTCCTAGCAGGTAGGGCGAAATGGGAGATCCGGCTGCCTGGAGTCTCAACGCTAATGCTTCTGAGCCCCCAAATAGCAGCGCTACTGGAAAAGCCAGATAGGGATTCCAACGGGCCACAATCACCAGGCCAACGGCCACGAGCCCCCGCCCAACCGTCATCCCTTCAGCCCAGGTAAGGGTGTAATCCACGGACAGGGCGGCCCCACCTATGCCCGATAAAAAACCGCCTGCCCAAATCCCCTGGCACTGAATCCAAAGCGGGCGTAAGCCCATTGCCTTGGCCGCAGCGGTCGATTCTCCCACGGCGCGCCAAGCCAAGCCAGCCCGACTGCGATAGAGCCACAGCCCTAGCAGGGGGGAAAGGGCGATCGCCAAGACGATCGCTGGGGTCATTTCCGTTGCCACTGCACCCAAGATGGGAACTGAGGCCATTTGAGGGATTTGGATAGTGCGAAATCCCTGTTCTAGCCGTTCCCCCACAAAGTCTCGGCCCAAAAATGCGCTCAACCCTGACCCTAAAGTCCAAACCGCAATTCCGCTGGCGATTTGATTGCTCCGACAGACCAGACAAAGAAATGCATATAGCGTTGACAGGGCGAACCCCGCTACGCCGCCTGCCAGTAGGCCCAGCCAGGGATTGCTAAAACTGACAGCCGTGGCAAATCCGGCGATTGCCCCCAGCAGCATCTGGCCTTCAACTCCTAGATTAATCATCCCGACACGCTGGGTTAGCATCTCGCCTAAGACAACAAACAGTAGAGGGGTCGCACTCCGCAGGGCTGAGATCAATAGCCCATCGAGCACTGCCAACGCAGAACCTGATGCTGCTTGGGCAACGGGTATGAGAACGACGTAGATAATGCCCGCCACCAGCAGTAGCCACTTGGCAAGAGCGCCCGCCTGTCTTGGCCTTCGTCTTACCTCAGAACCTTGAACGGCATTAGACCCGTGATTTTGCAGCTTCACCGTCAAGCCCGCGCCTGAAATCAATTGCCGCGACTATAGAAGTTATTTCTGACCTGAAATGTTATATAGCTTACAAATTACAGGAAATATCTTATAAGATCCAAGATGCTTGCCAAGAAGTGCCATAATATCGGCAGCTAAATTCAGGAGTCATGGGAAAACTGCAACTCCAGTCCCTTGCAGGGACTCCTCGAACAACTCATGCCACTGTGACAAAACAGCTGCGCAAAGCGATTCTTACGGGGCAGTTGGCCGCTGGCACTCGCTTAGTCCAGTCTGAACTGGCGGCGGCGTTGAATGTCAGCGTCACCCCTGTGCGGGAGGCGCTGCGCGAGCTCAGTATTCAAGGACTAGTTGATTTCGATGCCTTCCGAGGGGCAATCGTTCATACTCCTTCCCTGACAGAGCTTGAAGAACTCTATGAAATGCGATCTTTACTGATTCCGCTGAGTATCGAAAAAGCGATCGCTCGTCTAGGCAATCAAGACCTTAAGCCCGCTGAAATTCTGCTGCTGCAAATGGAAGCAGAAACCGATCAGGTCCAGTGGGTGGACCTCAATCGTCAATTCCACAACTTACTTGATGAACTGGCGCAGACCCATCAGCTGTTGCAGGTCTTGCAAAGGCTATCCGATTTATCTGCAATTTACGTCAATTTATCCTTTAAAGTTGTTCCCCTCCAAAAAGAAGAATCTGAAAAGGAGCATCGCGAAATTTATCAAGCCTATGTCCAGCAAGATGCTCAATTAGCAATAAACTTGACTCTGCATCATCTTAATATCACGCTTGAGGCAGCACGGTATGCCGTCAGAGAGTTTGCATCGCTTCAAAATTCAAGTGTTTCTTAGAAAGTGCTACTGCGTTTATTCTAAAAACCCTGTTGGAGCAGCCCTTCCGGAAGTCGCTCGCCATGATTATTCAAGATGTGCTAAATACTGGCGCGGAGTTCTCTGAGAAAAAGTTGTATACATATGTTGTTTGGCCAAATCAAAATAAAACGATATTTCGATCAATTTTTAATCTAAGAACAACCCGGTGATTAAGATCTGAGTCCCTTTCCCTCTGCTACTGTGAGGGACGATCGCGGGAGGCTGACCACAATAGCCAATATTATTAGAGTAGTTGTGAATTAGAGTAGTTGTGAACTAGTCAGTATTTGTTGGATGGTTAAGCTGAGCGGGGTAATTTCTGTGGCTCAGCTATGCCGCCTCCAGATAGAAGTTCCAGAGTCCAGTGGTGGTCACCATCGAGCGCTCATCAAACCCGACTTTGCGGTTGCGATAGACCTGATGGGCAATGTCATAAGGCTTGAGTCCAGCAGCAGAACAGTATTCTGCATGCGATCGCGGGAATTGCCTTGAAAGTGCTCTCAAACGCTCAGTTTGTCCAAATTCAGCGCGAGTGAATCCAGAGAGTTCAGTTGGGACGGTTTTAACGGTTCGGTTGAGAGGGAGATCAGGGCGATGCTTCTTCGGAGCGGCTTTGCCAACGCTCGGTGCGTCGGAGCGAAGATTTTCAGCGCTTGAACCACGTTGGAACGGTAGTTTTTCTGTTGCGCTGGAGTATTGAGGCGGCGGGAGGCAAATTCGGCTTCGAGTTCCTCGGCAAAGGCTTCCGCGCTCAGGCGACCGGATTGAAGTTCTGCCATAGCGCCTGCGGCAGGACAAACCTCCGGCCATTATCTAACGGGGAGCCAGTCACCTGCTTGAGAGAACAGAGCCAGCCTCTTACACTCTTACAGGGTTTGGGGGGTTTTAAAAAGTTGACCGGCTCCCTGGGCCGCTTCTATTCCTTCATCACAGGGCTTATGATTACTGTTCACTATCTTGAAAACTCCCGTGCCCAGCGAATTATCTGGCTACTAGAAGAACTCGGTCTCGACTACGACCTCAAATACTACGAGCGCGACCCGCAAACCCTGCTGGCGCCTGAGAGCCTGAAGGCGGTACATCCCTTGGGCAAATCCCCCGTAGTGACCGCTGGGGATGTCACCGTAGCGGAGTCAGGAGCTATCATCGAATACTTGATTGAGACGTATGGGCAGGGGCGACTAGTCCCCACGACTCCGGAAAACCAGCGTCAGTACCACTACTGGTTACACTACGCCGAAGGATCGCTAATGCCGTGGCTGGTTATGAAGCTGGTCTTTAACCGGATTCCCAAAAGTCCAGACATGCCTTTTTTCCTGCGTCCGGTGGCCAAGGTAATTATGGATCGGGTGCAAACCCAGTTTCTAGACCCCCAATTGAGCACCCATCTGGACTTTATTGAGGCAAATCTACAAAGCCAGGACTGGTTTGCAGGCGATTTTTCCGCTGCCGATATTCAGATGAGTTTTCCTTTGGAAGCGGCTAGCAACCGTGTCGATTTGGCTGCTTATCCACAGATTCAGGCGTTCATGAAGCGCTTTCAAAACCGCCCAGCCTATCAACGTGCGATCTCAAAAGGCGGCGATCTAGAACCTCTGGATTAAAGTCTCTTAAATGGGTATTTCCATATAGATTCAGGGGGCAGGGAAATTTGTCTGAGGCGGTTCAGTAGCGGTTTGAGGCGGCGCAAGCAGAGGGCCATCATGGCCTTGGGGTTAATAAACGGTCACCGGTCGCCTGGAAACTCGCCATTGCGGGTGTCTGGAGACCTTGTTGACCTGATTGACGCGCAGCAATGGCCTCGCCTCACTTTGTCAGCCAGTCAGCCTGGGTCGCCAACAGCCACTGTCGATAGGAAGTAACCGCTATGAACCAGAACCTGTTTCAGCCAACCATTCGCACTGCTGAAGCGACCGACATTCCTCAATTGGCTCAGCTTTATTATGAGACCGTTACCCAAAACGCGCCGCAGCATTACACTGAGGCCCAAACCCAAGCCTGGGCTAATTTTGCGCTGAATGAATCCCAGTTTGCCCAGCTATTTTCAGGCGCTACGACGTTCTTAATGGAAGACCAGGGCGAGATTCTTGGCTTTGCCGGGCTGGCCCCAGATGGTCACGTGACAGCGGTTTACGTACGCGGCGATCGCCTCGGCCAGGGCATCGGCTCCCAGCTCATGGAAGTTCTGCTGGAACAGGCCAAAACCCAGAATATTCCGCGTCTTTATGCAGAAGCCAGTGAGTTCAGCCTGGGACTGTTTCTCAAGTTTGGCTTTCATCACTATGACAGCGAAGTTGTTGAACGTGGTGGCATTCAGTTCCACCGCTATTTAGTGGAAAAGCAACGATAATTTCGACAATGGGCGATCGCCCCAGCAGCTTCAACAGCAGTTCTCGCTTGAGCTGGTGAAGCTCGTTTAGGGTTTGGTGCGTCGGGGCATTAGTCACCTCATTTTCCAAGGTTTCAATGCGCTCGCCGTAGCACTCCAACACCGGAAAAATGCCGTCTACCCCCGCATCTAGCAGCGTGTACAGCAGGTAGTCCGATCGCCGCTGGCGCATCGCGCCCTTGTTGTAGCGGATGCGATCGCGGATTGGCCCAAAGCAGTCGTAGCGGGGTTCTTCCTGTACCGTTAGCAGATAGTTTTGCCCTAACACAAAGCTCACCTGCTCATTCAAAAAATGATCCTGGTCTGCCATCACCATGACCATGCGCATCACCACCACCAGTTGGGTACCGTAATCCTCAGCCTTGGGTCGCTGGGGCACATACACCTTGAGTAGCTACCGTTCGACAGAACCCGCTTAGCAGAGGGGGGATCAAGGCTCTTGGCTGAATCTGCCCGTATCGAATCGTGCAGTCATATCACAACTGCTGCCATACTGACTGGTACGGATTTGAGCAAATTTTATGACTATTCGCGACACGATTCTGGCGGCGATTGATCGCCTCGCTGAACAATATCCACCAGACAAAATCACCATGGGTCTGGTGGCCAAAGAAGCGGATGTCAGTCAGCCGACGGTGCGCCGCTACATTGGTGGTAAGCAGCAACTCAAAGAGCTGTTAAAGTCCGAGGAAGTGACGCCCGAAGCGGCTCCCCTGGATACCCGCAGTCGGATCTTGCTGGCGGCCCGCAAGGTATTTGCCCGCGAGGGCTATGCGGGGGCGACTCTGGATGCGATCGCCGCTCAAGCTGGACTCACCAAGGGGGCCGTCTACTGGCACTTCACCAATAAAAACGACCTGTTTCTGGCGCTGATGGAAGAGCACATTAACCTCAACATGAGGGTGATTCCAGAACAGGTGCAGTCGTCCATTGCCGTGCCTGGAGAAGCGGGCATTGCCCAACTACTCGGAGAAATGCTCGCCCACATTCAAGGGATGCCCGACTGGGTGCAGCTTTACTTTGAGTTTGTCACCCAAAGCCGCGAACAGGAGGTGCAGGAAATGCTCAGCACCGAAACCTACCAGAAGGGGCTGGCGCGATCGCAGGAACTGGCGGAGCAACTGCAAGCCCACGGGCAGATTAATCCCGACCTGGATGCCTTTGTCGTAGCGACCTTTTGGACAGCCCTGGTAGACGGCCTGATGCTGCACTGGAAGATCGACCCAGAGCGGACTAACCCGACTGCGATGGCCCCCGCCCTAGCCCAGATTCTCTGGAACGGCCTACAGCCAACGGATGACTGAGGATTTCCATTTTTTCTGGAAACCCTATTGACTTTTCATTTTTTTGGAATAACATACTAATTAGTAGGTATGCTGAAACAAAAGGAGAAAACCCAATGGCTACTCAAGCAACTGTCTTCCCCGCTCCAGTTCCTTCCCGTTCCCGCCAATGGCTGCAGCGTTCTTTAGCGGGTTTAACCGCTGCGACAATGGCCTTAGCTGCAGCGGGTGCCGCCTATCAACAGGTGCAGACTGCTCAGGATCGCAAGCAGTTTCCAGCTCCCGGAGAACTCGTCAGCATCGGCGACCATCGCCTGCACATTCACGCAATGGGCAGCCACCACAGCGGGCCAACCATCGTGCTGGAATCGGGTCTGGGCCTGCCCTCTGCCGCCTGGGCCTGGGTACAGCCAGAAGTGGCCGAATTTGCCCGAGTCGTATCCTACGATCGCGCCGGGTTGGGCTGGAGCGACAACGACCACGCTCCCGTCGATGCCCCAGAAACCGCCGAACAGCTCTATGCGCTGCTCAAAGCCGCCGAGGTTCCTGGCCCTTATATCCTGGTAGGGCACTCCATCGGCGGATTGTTTGTGCGCCAGTTTGCCGACCTGTACCCCGATGAGGTAGCGGGGCTGGTAATGGTCGATGTCTCTCACCCTGACCAGATGGCACGGCTGCCAAAACCAGCGGTGGATATGCAGCTCAACGCTTTTAAGCTCTACCAGGCATCCCCCTGGCTGGCCCGGTTTGGCATTCTACGGGCCACGAATCTGCATGGTCGTCTGCTGCAATCTCATCTGCTGCCGCCTACCGCCCAAGCGGCGATCGAGGCTTTCTACTCGACGGTGGGTCACACCCAGGCGATGAGCCAGGAAACCCAGCAGTGGGAGGTGATCACAGGCCAGGTGAGGGGAACGGGAGATTTGGGCCGTCGCCCCCTAGTTGTGCTCAGCGGCGACCCAGCTGTCGAACCCGATCAGGCCCATTGGCTAGCGGAGTGGCAGGCCCTGCATGCCGAACTCGCGGAACTGTCTACCCAGGGCGAACATCGGCTGATTGAAGGGGCCGATCACAATTCCCTACTGCTGAATTCCGATCATGCACCGGCAGTGGTGAATGCGATTCGCGACGTGGTCGCCCAGGTTCAAGATTAATGCTTTGCATTTCACGTACTGAATAGTTAGTTGGTAAATATCATGACTGCAATTCTTCGTTCTCAATCTCCTACGGCTCCTGTAAACCCTCGGCTCAGAACCTGGAGACGGTTCGCTGAGCTACTGGCTCTGAGTGTGGCGATCGCGGGCACTGCAGCCATTGCCCAGCACACCGCTACTCAGATCGACGAACAGCGCTTCTCTGCACCAGGAGAACGGGTCACGGTCGGCGAACACCGTCTGCACCTGCACCACACTGGGACAGAACATACTGGCCCAACCGTGATTCTGGAAGCTGGGCTGGGAGGATTTTCGGCTCAGTGGGGCTGGATTCAGCCTGCTGTGGCTGAGTTTGCCCCCGTGGTTTCCTACGATCGCGCCGGGCTGGGTTGGAGCGACCCGAGTGATCAGCCGACGGATGCGGCCCACGTGGCTGACGATCTTCATCGGGCGCTGAAGGCCGCCAATATTCCCGGCCCCTACGTTCTGGTGGGGCACTCCCTCGGCGGACTGCACGTGCGGATGTTTGCCGATCGCTACCCCGACGACGTGGCCGGGGTCGTGCTGGTAGACACCATTGAAGACGTCTGGGAATACGCCCCTGACGGCACCATTTCGGAAGTGCAGACCTTCCAGCGGCTGATGCAGGCGGTGCCCTTCTTGGCCCGGTTCGGGGTGCTGCGAGTGGTGAATCCCTATAGCAGTCAGCTGGCAGATTTGCCGGAGGCCCAGCGGCAGTCAGCCAAAGCCTTCTACACCAGTGTCGATCATCTGCAAGCCCTGCGGCGAGAACTGCCTCAGCAGATGCCGAATAGCTCCTCGATTCTACAGGTGAAGCAGACAGAGGATTTGGGAGATACGCCGCTAGTCGTGCTCAGCCGCACAGAGCCCCAGGATCCGCTGACTCAGGCCCATCATCACAGCCATGCCGCCTTAGCGGAGCTTTCTAGCCAGGGCCAGCACCGGCTGGTGAGCGGGGCCGACCATTTTTCACTGATGACGAATCCTGACCATGCCCAGCAGGTGACTCAGGCCATTCGAGAGGTGATGGCTCTGGGCGATCAGCCTGATTTAGCAAACTCTGAGTCCCCAAGGAGTCAGCCCTGCGTTGCCATCTCTCCTGCCGCCGTCGCAAACGCGGCTGCGACCTGTATGACGGCCTACTGATCGATGCCGGTTAGATTTGGGCGCACGGCATGCGTCCCCACCCCATATTCAACAGTTCTTTGAGGAATTACCCATGGCTAATTTCACGTTTCAACCCACCCTGATCGACTATACCCAGCAACGCTCTGCCGGGCTCTACAAGCGCTTTTTTGCCTGGATGATGGCTCAGAATGTGCCCCAATATGAGGCGTTTATGGAACCTCATAAGCGATCGCTGTTCTCCCAACTTCACGGTACGGTGCTCGAAATCGGCCCTGGGGCAGGCGTCAACCTGCCGTTCTATCCCGCCGATATTCACTGGATTGGGATCGAACCCAACCCCCACATGGCCCCCTACCTGGAGCAAAAAGCGGCGGGTCTGGCGTTTCAACTGGAACTACGCATCGGCACCGCCGAGCAGCTACCGGTAGCCGATGCCAGCGTCGATGCGGTGGTCAGCACCCTGGTGCTGTGCTCAGTGGAAGATGTGGCGGCGACGCTACAGGAAGTCCTGCGGGTACTCAAGCCCGGTGGGCGGTTCTACTTTATTGAGCATGTCGCCGCGCCTCAGCAGACGCGGCTGCGCACCGCGCAAGACTGGCTCAGCCCAGTATCTCAAGCCCTGGGGGACGGTTGTCGGCCCAACCGCGAAACCTGGACGCTGCTAGAACAAGCCGGATTTGAACGGGTCGAGTACGATCGCCTGCAAGCCCCCATGCCGCTCCCCTTGGCCAGTCCTCACATTATCGGCATCGCCCAAAAGGCTGCATAACCCATGACGATTCGTCCTTATCAAGAGACCGATCAGACCGCACTACTGGATGTGTGGTACCGAGCAGCAATGATCGCTCACCACTTCTTGCCCGCCGACCACTTTGTGCAGGAACGGGCAGCGATCGCGGCCCAATATCTGCCAGTGGCCGAAACCTGGGTTTACGAACGCCAGGGAAAGGTGGTGGGCTTCATCTCTCTGCTAGAGCAAACGGTTGGTGGGTTCTTTGTGGATCCGGATATGCAGGGCAAAGGAGTGGGGCGATCGCTGATGAACCATGCCGTTCAACTGCGAGGCAAGCTCGACGTTGAGGTGTTTGAGCAAAATGCGATCGGGCGGCGGTTCTACAGGCGCTATGGCTTTGTCCCAGTGGGTCAGTCCCGCCATGATGAAACCGGACTGACGCTGATTCAAATGGAGTTAATCGAAAACGATGCAATGGCTGAATGAACCGCCTCACTGGCAACAAGACGGTAATGTTCTGACCGTCAAAACTGGCCCCAAAACCGACTTCTGGCGCATCACGCACTACGACTTCATCCGCGACAACGGCCATTTCTACTTCGACACCGTCAGCACCGACTTCGTGGTAGAAGTCGGCATTCGCGGTAGCTACCGGGATCTCTATGATCAGGCAGGTATCATGCTGCGGGTTGATGAAAAGCACTGGATCAAAACCGGGATTGAGTACGTCGAGGGGGTGCAGAATCTCAGCGCGGTCGTCACCCACGATTACTCTGACTGGTCGGTCATTCCCCTGACTCAACCGCCCGAGGTCTTACGGCTACGGGTCGAAAGGCGACAGGAAGCCATCCATATTTCGTACCTGGACGAAGCCGGAAAATTCAGTTTGTTTAGACTGGCGTACTTATCGGCTGAGACGATGCAGGTTGGCTTGATGTGCGCTTCCCCGGATGGCGACGGCTTCGAGGTGACGTTTGAAGGGTATCGGTTGAGCCTGGAGTAGGCGGTCTGTTTAAGCGGATAGGGGCAGCGTAAACCAGAATGTAGTGCCCTGATTGGGTTCGCTCTCAACGCCAATCTGGCCGCCATGGGCCTCGATGATTTGCTGGCAGATGTAGAGTCCTAGGCCCAAATGCAGAAGCTGACGACTCTGGATGCCGCATCCTGGGCGAGGCGACCGATGGGCGTCAGGGGGTAGAACAAGCCCAGGCGTTGCACCCCGACGTGGTGCTGATGGACGTGGGCATGCCGGGGATGGATGGCATCAAGGCGACCCAACTCCTCAAGGCTCAGCTCCCAGAGATGCGGGTGGTGATGCTCACCTCACACACCGATGAAACGGAGATCATCGCGGCCCTCTCCAGCGGGGCGGATGCCTACTGTATCAAGGGCACTGATGTGGAGGTGCTAGCGAATGTGATTCGGGTGGCCGCTTCCGGGGCGGCCTATCTCGGTCTGCAGATTGCCCAGAAGGTGATGCAAAATTGGACTCCCTCACGGCCCAAGGAAGCAGGGGGCGAGGGACTGTTGAGCGATCGCGAACGGGAAGTGCTGGCCCTCATCGTTGATGGCTTGAGCAACACCGAAATCGGCCAACAGCTCTATCTCAGCCCCAACACCGTCAAGACCTATGTAAAGGGGATTATGAACAAGCTGGTGGTGAGCGATGGCCCTCTGGGCCGGTCTTTGACCATCGCGTCCAGGCTGCCGTTGCCGCCGTCCGGCGCGGCCTCGTTGATTAAGCGCTAGTCCCCTAAGGGGTCGTGACTATAGCCATCCTATACGCTTGGTGAAGATCCGCAGGGCGGGCGTACCGCCTGCCTGGGGCCAGGTATCCGTTTTTAATTGATGAATCAGATGGGATTGCCATCTGAATATCCTGAAAAGCTGTTACAAACCGTTGATTCCAGTTTGATCGGTGCTGACGGAGAAAATATTGGGTTAGGACCCCCTTGAAACAGAATCAATGGAGCAAAATATCTCATCAGTGATGTTTTAAACAGCAATGGCGGAGCAAAAAATAGCATCGGTACAGCTCTCAATAGCATCGGTGGAGCAAAAAATAGCATCGGCACCGTTCTCAACAGCATCGACGGAGTTCTTTAGGGAATTGGAACAGCTCGCCTATCGGAAACTACGGCTTTTTGGCGAAGCGTCAGCCTGACATCAAAAAAAGTCCAGCACTTCTACAGAGTTCATTGAGGCTACCCACAGGAATTAATAGAAACAAGCATCGCGGATGCATCTGCTCTTTTTTGGAACCTTCAAATGAACACTCAAACTGTCAATACAACACTGTCCGCCCAAGAAGCTTTAGAGATTGTCAATCAGCTCAAATTGATTCGTGAGCAACTTCCCTTCCTGGTTGGTTTAACGCCCCAAGAGCGGCGGCAACTGCCCAAGATGGGGCGCAAGTCGCAAACCTTTACCACTCGTGCCCTTGACATGGCCGTACAGCACGTTGACATGATGCCGCGCCATCTTGATGTTGAGGAAGCCCGCCGCGATTTGGCTCTCTTTGAAGCGCTGAACCCCATTTTGCAGGCCGTCAATCATTTGAAAGAGTTGCTGGAAGATACCCAAATGGTGGCGGGGAGCGAGGCCTATGCGGCGGCTCGATTGGCTTACAACTCGGCGAAGGTGACGGGTAAGAACCGAGGCATTGATGATGTGCTCGAAGAACTCTCCCAGCAGTTTCGGAAATCGCGCCGCCCCGCTGCGATCGCGGAAACGACTACTCCTTAATTGTCTGTAAACCATTCCCAAGGCGCACAGCTGTGCGCCCCCACCTGAGGGATATCCGGGTAGGATTTCGTACTCGGTCACAGCCCATCGCCCCATCTTGCCGCTATTGATCAGCGCAGGGGGACGGTGGGCTTTGCGGTTTGTGGGGGTCTGGCTCCTGCAACTAGAGGACGCGCACGCGCTTGATCAGCACCACGACGACTTCATTGGGCTGGCCGGTGGCGATGGGTTTGCTCCAGTCGTTGGGTTCGGCGTAGTTGAGGTGGTGCAGGCGGGCGATCGTGGCCTGCACTGCGCCCACACTGCCAAACACCATGTGCCGCACCGCTTCGAAGGGTGGGTCATTGGTTTTGTCAGCAGCTGGAATGGGGGACACAGCAGCGCCCGCCGTTGAGGGTTGAAACATGAGTCTGGTCTCCAGAACGTAGGTGTACGGAAGGAAACCAGAACTCAAGTGGCCTAGCCACCCCGAACGTAGTGCAAATCGGGGTAGCTAAGGCACAATAGGCCGTAGCCTCCAGACTGCGGTTACCAGTTTGGGGGTTAGCCGTCGGTCAGGTGTTAGCAGCACCTGCCGATGGCGCTAAGTCAATTGAGTTCCGGGTTGACGGTCACGCGGTTAGTCGCGACCTTGCGCATGAAGATAAAAAACTTTTGCTGCCCCGTCAACCGTAGAGCATTACTTGAGCGATGGGAAAGCAGCATCCAGAGGACTGCGCACTCCTCTTCCGCCCCGGTTGAGTACGTGGGTATAAATCATTGTTGTTTTGACATCTTTGTGGCCTAATAGTTCTTGAATTGTGCGGATGTCATAGCCATTTTCTAAAAGATGGGTCGCGAAGCTATGGCGAAAGGTATGACAGCCCACCTTCTTGGCAATTCCAACGGATCTCACCGCCTGCTTCAAGGCTTTCTGAATGCCGCTTTCGTGCAGATGATGACGCCGCATTTCCCCACTGCGAGGATCTTTAACAATGCGGCCAGCCGGAAACACGTATTGCCAGATCCAGTCACGGTTGGCGTTGGGGTATTTCCGCTCAAGAGCAAAAGGCAAATACACTGAGCCAAAACCACGCCCTAAGTCTTGCTGGTGTTGTCGCCGGATGCCCACGAGATGGTCTTGGATTTCGACAGCCGCACTCGCGGGTAACATGGTCACACGATTTTTGCGTCCTTTACCATCTCTCACAATGATTTGAAGTTGAGCAAAATCGACATCTTTAATCCGCAATCGTAGGGCTTCTGAAAGTCGTAAGCCACTGCCATAGAGCAGTTTTGCGACCAGTTGATGTGGTCCCTCCATCCGTTGAATAATCGCTAAAGCTTCTGCTGGGGTCAACACCACGGGCAAATTGCGAGGGGCACTCGCCCGAACCGCATTGATACCTGTAATTTCAATGTCTAAAACTTTTTGATAAAGAAATAATATTGCGTTCAGGGCTTGATTTTGGGTAGCTGCCGCGACCTGTTGACTGACTGCCAAGTCCGTCAAAAACGCCTCAATCTCATCTCGCCCCATCTCTCTAGGATGTCGTTTGTGATGGAACAGAATGTATCGTTTTATCCAGTGAACATAGGTTTCTTCGGTGCGATAGGCATAGTGCCGCAGACGCATGACCTCACGGACTTGCTCTAGCAGCTTCTTTGGTCTTGGTTCCATAGATTTTAAGGCAGACTCAGTAGTCAAAGTATCAAAAGGCACTTATCAGTCTTTTTGTACTATACCTGAAAATATATGGAAAGTTTCTCGCGATCCAGTGAAATCGGAATAATATGCGGAAACTTTCTCGCGATCTATCCAGATCTGCCCGATCGCAAGAAACTTTCCGCCGATCCACCCGAATCAGGATGGTATGCGGAAACTTTCTGTCTAATAATATTGTTAGGCAGATTGAACACCACGACCCCATCTGTATTGTGATGACTTGGAGCTAATCAGGACTAATTCACACAATGTCCACACACTTAGGAGTACCAGAATATCTGGTCGAAAAATTAGCCGATCCCTTCGACGTCTTTTCACTCATGCATGCACTTCGCGGGCTGGGAAAGCTAGTTGAAGAGTACAACGAAGAACTGTTCTCACAATATGAAGACGTCGCGCCGAAGTATCGTGATGTCGGACTTGAACAGGGCTTAGAGGCGATGTCAATAGTCATCGGGGCTGGTTTCGTAGCTGCACAGTCTATTCTCACAAGTACGTTCTCGTGCGTGAAGGGTCTCACGGAACTCGAAGTCATTCGTTCCGCTGGCGGTGCTGGTTTGCCAAAGGTTAAGAAAGAACTTTTTCAGGTCGCCGCCTATGATAGAAGCGGCGTGCCAGACATCTCTGGAGTTAACGCGTTGGCCAACTACTTCAAGCATGCTTCTGAGTGGCCATACGACTGGAATGCCTTGATCAAACCTCTTGAAGTTGAGACGGTAAGGATCGTTAGCAAATTAGGATTGCGTCCGGGGCACCCCGACAACATGTTTATAGGTGCATACACTTTGTCGTTCGGTGGTCGGGATGGACTTTTCAAGTTGGCTGAGCGGGTACAGGAGTGGCGCGAGGGCGTTGAGAGGGAAGTTAGACGTCGGTTGATAGAAGCAGGATTGCTGTCATAGTCAATGCGAACTGCCTAACGCTTCGTCTGTACCCGACCGTTTGTAGTCTTTTTGTTAAGTTCAAAAGGTTACTAGCGGCGCGCGAGCCGAAGCGTTAGGCGGAATAAGATAAGCTATTCAAAATATGTTTAGTAGATGAATACATGAATATAAACGCATCCATTATCGACCAACGCTTGGTATCAGTCGTCAACGGTATTCGTCAAAAGGCTTCTGAAGAATTACGAATCAGGGATGAAAGCAGGCTTAAGTCTCTGGCCTTTGTATACCTGTGTGTTAAAACCATCTTAGATTTAGATGGCGATGACGCTTTTGATTGCCTAACCGAAGGAGGTGGCGATTTCGGAGTAGATGCTATGCATATTTCCGAAGAATATGATGGTGAGTTTACAGTTAGTTTATTTCAAGCAAAGTATAAGAATAACCTAGAGGGGAATTCTAACTTTCCCGAAGAAGGTATAGAAAGTTTAATAAATGCAATTCAGTACTTATTTAATCCAGCAGCTAGATTAGAACATATTAACGCACGACTACTCGTAAAAGTGGAAGAAGCCCGTAGCCTGATCCGAGATGGCTATATTCCGCAAGTTCGGGCACTAGCTTGCAACAATGGGCTGAAATGGAATGCATCTGCTCAAGAAGCTATTGAACGTACTGGATTTGGCGATCAGGTGACGTGGGAACATGTTAATCACGAGCGTTTAGTTAAAATTCTCCAAGCTTCTAGACCCGTGAAGGATACTTTGCAGTTAAGTGGCAAAGCCATCGTTGAAGATATGGAGTTTAGCCGAGTACTTGTAGGTAGGATTTCCGTAACCGAAATTACCGCCCTTATAGAGCGACACGGGGAACGGTTATTAGAGCGCAATATTCGTCGCTACTTAGGCTTGCAAGGAAATCGTGTAAATGAGGGTATCCGTCATACTTTAACTAGCGATGAAAAAAACAATTTTTACTTTTACAACAATGGAGTAACCCTGACTTGTGATAGTTTCTCATACAACGCACTGCAAGATGGCGATTATCAGGTGCGTGTTGAGAATTTACAAATCATTAATGGTGGTCAAACATGTATGACTATATTTAAAACTTTGCGAGAACCTGATTTGCTTCATCAAAATTCGCAAGCTTTTGTTCTTCTCCGGCTCTATCAATTACCTCGTGACAATGAAGGTTTGGTGCAAAGAATTACCTACGCCACCAATAGTCAAAATCCAGTGGATCTCAAAGATTTACGCGCTAATGATGAGCGTCAGCAAAGATTAGAAATGGATATTCAGCAATTGGGATTTAATTATCGGCGTAAGCGTTCTGACACTAGTACTCGGCCTACTGATATTACTACAGGAGTGGCTGCTGAAGCAGTCTTATCTGTTTGGAGAAGAAAGCCTCATCAGGCAAAGTTCTTCTCTCGAGAACACTTTGGGAAACTGTATGATTCAATCTTTACTGATCAATTAAATGGAGCACAAGTTGTAATAGCTGTTCAGCTTTACAGAATTGCAGAAAATCGCCGCAAAAGACCAGAGCCTACCGACCCAGGCTTTGTTCGCTACGCTTCATGCTTTATTGCGATGCAGATGGGACGGAGACTTCTGGCTGATATGAATGTTCAAATGAAAGACATTAGCCATCAAAACTTCCAGTTAGCTCAACAGCTTATTGACCAAAACGGTGAAGCTTATTTCAATGCCTCAGTACAAGATATTCAACAGGCACTTCAGGATCTTTATGGCGAACAAGAGATTTCCTTGCAGCAACTATCTGCAACATTTAGACGTGGTGATTTAATAAGTAGACTTCAATGAATTAAATCAGGCCAATAATTCAACTCCTTTTCTTGCAGATTCGATATGCCTAACACTGCGTTGGTGCGGCCGGTACAGAAGTTGTCGGTGAGAGTTCACGGTTATCTGCCGCCGCACAACTTCACCGTTAGCTGACTTCGCATCCAGTCCTTGCACTTGTGCTTTGAAATTTTTGTCAATCTGAAAACACCTAGAAGATTACGAGTTATGGTATTCGCGAGAGCGATCGCTCAACGAGCAACCGGACAAATTTCATGAAGCTTCTATGTAAAAGTTCGTACTCTTTTTAAAGGGTTCTCTGAAGACCCACGTAAACGCTAGGCTTTTTTTGCCAGAGCATGCAAAATAGGGAGCAGTGCAACTCCAGAGAGATATACGACAGCCTGGGCATCTCCAATTACTGATTTTGTCTCTACTTTCCTCATGTTATCAGGATGCTTGCTGAGGAAAATAGGCATGGCGTAAGTGTTTATACAGCCATATCTGCTTATACCAATGCTCTGTAACGCTGCACTTAATAATAACCGTCTAGAAATGAGCGCGTCCTACCCTAAAGACAGGTGCATTGGAGTAAAGCGGATATGGCACGCCCGTTGATTGTCACGATTGCAGAAAGTC